>CAMEIU010000004.1 GCA_945918815.1 uncultured Clostridia bacterium | reverse complement strand
GGCACGTCCAGTGGCCGTGCCCTACAAAAAGCTGTACATCAACAAATCCCAATTTGTGCTGCTGGAGGGCTTATTTCTGGATTCGCCGGATGGGCCAGAGTTCGATGTATCCGCGGCTGCCGCGGGGTTCCAATTGGATGCGGGGATTTTCCCGGTCCCACTGGTATCCGATGACCGCGGGATCATAGCCATCCATGGCCTGCTGCACCACCTGGATGGCTTCGCAGTAGTCCTCCTCCCGGAAGGGCTGGCCCTGGAACATCAGGTACTCCGCTTCCGGCAGCCGGATGACGTCAAAGCCTTCTGGAATGACGCCCTGGTAGTCCGGCTCTACCTCCACGCCCTGGACGTAGGTGGAGGTGTTGGGCTTTTTGTACCGCGGGGGCAGCCACAGGCACACCGGCTCGCCGCAGAGGGAGGGCATGCTGGTGAGAACGCCCCAGATGTCGCAGCCGACCTCCTCGCAGTAGGGGAAATAGTCCTCCGCCTGGACGCCCCGTTTGATGATGCACTGCCGCTCCGGCTTGCGGATGACCTGGATAAAGACCGTTTGTAAATTGGACATGTCGATGGGCTCCTTTCTGAGTTCCCTGAATTTTGCACCGTAGGGAATGAAAAGCGGAAGGGGCACCGGGCTTTTGGCGTAATCGCTGGGATTGAGCCCGAAGACGCGGAAAAACGCCCGGGTGAAGGTGTCCACATTGGAAAAGCCCAGATCATAGGCCACGTCGATGACGCGGCTTTTTTCGTCCCGCAGCCGTAACGCCGCGCGGGAGAGCCGCAGCCTGCGGATATACTCGGCGGGCGTCAGGCCGAGACAGGCCTGGAACAGACGGTGGGAATACCAAGGAGAAAACAGAGATACCTGGGCAAGGTCGGACAGGCGGATGTCCCGGTCCAGATTTGCTTCAATATAGTCCTGCATCCGCTGGACGGCCATGATCTGCTCGTTCATGCGCTTCGCCTCCCTACGACCTTCATTCTACTGCGTTTTCCCGGGTTCCTCTCGACGTTTTTTGCAGAGTTAAGACGCGCCGCGGCAGATCACATGGCAGCAGGCGATGCGGTAGGTCAGGAAGAAATACAGTCCGTACACGCCGAAGACCACCAGAGAGATCAGTATGGCGGTTTCCATGGCCGCCTGGCTTTGCAGCCCTGCGAAGTCCCAGATTTCATAGACTTCCCGGAAGATCCGGCCCATGGGAACGGTCAGCAGAAACGGCAGGGCGAAGGGAGCCAGGAAAAACGCGCCGGTCTGCTTCAGCAGGGCGGTTCTCTGCATTGTTTCATCCGCCCCCAGGCGGTAGAGTACCGCGAACCGCCTGCGGTCTTCCTCCAGGGTAGACAGGGTTTTGAGGGAAAGAATGGCCAGAGCCATGCACACAAACACCGTGGACACATACAGGGAGCCGATGATCAGGGTTCCGGCGTTGGCGTTGCTGTAGAGCCGGTAGTATTCCTGGATTGCAAAGTCACACCGATCCTCCGGGCCGTCCTCCGTCTCCCTGTAGTAGGTGAGTTCCGACAGCATTGCTTCGGCGTCCGGACGGTGATCCTCCAGGGTGTAAGCTGCACAGGGGTGCAGTACGGGCATATTCGCAACCGCTTCGTCGGGCACCACAAAATACATCCACAACCGCCAGGCAAAGTCCGGGTAGAAGGTGCTGCTTTCCGCCCAGGAATAGGTTTCTCCGTTTAGCGTCACGGTTTTGCCTGAGAAGTCCACATCACAAATCCCCTGTACGGTGGTGATCAGAAGGTATTCCTTCTCCAGGGATACCGGCGCATAGCCGCAGCCGCGGAGCAGCGCGTTAAACTGGCTCAGGGGCATGTAGTTGTCCGTCCACCCCATCTCCTCATAGCCCAGGATATTGCTGCAAAGAGCTGTTTCACCTGCGGAATAGATCTGAAAGTCCATGCGGGACGCAATGGGGCTGTATTTCTCCAGAATCTTTTCGCCTTCTTCCAGGGAAATGCTCTGGGTTTCGGCGGGATTTATCACAGCGATCACATCATACGGACAGTCCTTGGCGATGGAACAGTCCGAGTAGACCTTTTCGCTGAAGGCCACGTTGGACATGGCGATTGCAAACACCAGCAGGGTGGCCAGGGCGCCGATCAGCAGGGCGTTCATGGTCATCTTCCCGGAGAGGCCCCGAAGCGCCACGGTGTTGGCGCCTCTGCTTTTCAGCCGTTTGCTCCGCAGAAGCATTCCGGCGACGGCCCTTGAAAGGGTGAAGTGTGCCAGAAAGACCATGACCAGGGACGCCGCCAGCCACGCGAGCAGGCTGAGTCCATCCTGGTTGTGGAACGCCGCCATCATGCTGCGGTAGGTGACAATCAAAACGGCGATCAGACCCGCCAGGGTCACCGCGGAAAAAACGCACCAGAGCACAGGATGCCGCTCGCTTTTCTCCGCGGCTTCCTCCTTCAGCAGCTCGGAAATGGTGATTTTTTTCAGATACCGCAGGGATGCGAGGGTGGACAGGAGAAACAGCCCCGCGCTGACGGCGGTAGTCAGCAGGATCCCCTGGACGGAATAGGCGGAAATCGCAAAAGGAATCTCCATGATGGAGGCGAACAGGGCCGCCAGGAGCTGGAAGATCACCAGTCCCGCGCCCATGCCGACCAGAAGGGCGAAGAAGAACAGCAGGCCCGTCTCGCAGGCGAAGAGCGTCTGGATATTCCGCCGGGTCATGCCCAGGGTCAGGTACATGCCGAATTCCTTTTTTCGGAGCCGCAGCATAAAGGCGGCGGCGTAGCTGAGTACCAGAGCCGTAACCAGGCAGGACAGCGCCGTGACCATGTTGAACATGGACCGCATGTCGGAGGAGATCTCCGTCAGATGCCGGATCCTGTCGCTGTAGCTGAGGTTGTTGACGGCGAACATCATGGCGATGCTCAAAGCCACCGTGACAAAATAGATCAGATAATTCCGAATTTGACGTCGCACGTTCCGCAGGGCCAGTTTAGCGAACATCGGCTTCCCCTCCCAGCACCGCCATGGTATTGAGAATCTCATGGTACATATCCTGCCGGCTCCGGTCCCCGCGGTACAGCTCGTTCCAGATCTGCCCGTCCTTCAGGAACAGAATGCGGGAGGCGTAGGAGCCCATCATGGCGTCGTGGGTCACCATTAGAATGGTGGAGCCCAGATCCCGGTTCATGCGGACAAAGGTCTGCATCAGACCCTTGGAATTGGCGCTGTCCAGGGCCCCGGTGGGCTCGTCGGCCAAAATCAGGGCGGGCTGGGTGATCAGCGCCCGGGCGCAGGCGGCCCGCTGCCGCTGCCCGCCGGAGAGCTGCCTGGGGAACTTGGAGAGCTGCTCCGTCAGCTCCAGGGAGGCGGCCACGGCCCGGAGCTTCTCCTGGGTTTCCCGCACCGGCCGCTTTTGCAGGTTCAGGGGCAGGACAATGTTCTCGGCCACCGTCAGCGTGTCCAGCAGGTTGTACTCCTGAAAGATGAACCCGAGCCGGTCCCGCCGGAAGGCTGCCAGAGCCTGCTCCGGCAGCTCCGCCACGTCCTGCCCTTCCAGGAGAATGCTGCCGGAGCTGGGGCGGTCGATGGTGGCGATCACATTGAGCAGGGTGCTTTTTCCGGAGCCCGACGCGCCCATGACGGCGGTAAATTCGCCCGGCTCCATGGTAAAGCTGACGCCGCACAGAGCCTTGGACACCGCGTCGCCGCTGCCGTAGTATTTGGTTACGTTTTTGATTTCCAGTAAAGTATTCATAGGATTTCACCGGCCTTTCGCGGCTATTGTACCGCGAAACGGCCCGATTTGTTCTAACGCTGTCTACGTTCCATCTAACAGTTTTGTAAGATTCGCACCCACCCTTGCGCCCCCTCTGAAGGGGGTAAGGGGGCATCCTGTATCGGGTGCATTATCCCGGGAACTGGAACCGGAACCGGGTGTACTGGCCTTCCTTGGATTCAATCTCCATGGAAATGCCCATCCGCTGGCAGAGCTCCCGGACGATGTAGAGCCCCATGCCGGTACTCCGGCCGCCGGTCCGCCAGGCCGCGCCGGTGAAGCCGCGCTCCGTGACCCGGGGCAGCTCATGGGCGGGAATGCCGGGGCCGTTGTCTTCCAGGGTCAGGGCATGGGCTTCCAGAGAAATGCGGATCCGGCAGGCCGGGCAGTATTTGGCGCAGTTGATGAGAAGCTGCTTGAGGATGAAGATCAGCAGCTTGGCGTCGGTATAGACGCTGCCCTCGCCCTCCACCGTGACGCCGATTCCGGCGGCGATCAGAAGCTCCATTTCCTCCTGGACCGCCTGGCCGCAGGCGTGGCGCAGGGAGACCGGGGCGATCTGCGTATCCTTTTCCGCCGTCCGCAGCCTTGCGTAGGCCAGAATGGTCTCGGTCAGATTGTCTGCCCGGCGCAGCTCCCGGCGAAGCTTGGCCGGTTCCCCGTGGTTGGCGAGAATCAGGGAGCAGGCGGTCAGGGGTGTTTTGATCTCATGGACCCACTGCTCCACATAGTCGCAGTAATCCTGCTTCTCCGCCCGGGCCTGCTCCACCGCGCCGATGGCGGAGCGGGAGATTTCCTGCATCAGCAGATAGTATTCCAGCGCCACGGCGTCCCTGGGCCGCTCCAGGGTCTCGCCGATCAGGTACTTGTCCGGCATGGCCCGCAGCCTGGCCTGCAGTGCCCGCAGCCGCTTGTCGGTCTGGCGCCAGCCGATGACCAAACAGAAGAACAGAACGAGCCCCCCGCTGAGCAGCAGCAGAACAATCAATGGAGCGGCCACATGGGTCAGATAGAGGACCAGCAGGAGATACAGCCCGCCGATTCCCGCCGCGCAGAGGGACACGGCCTTGGCCGAAAGATAGCTTCCAAATCTCATAGACGGTACCCCACGCCCCGCACGGTGCGGATCAGGTCGCCCGCGCCGATCCGGCCCAGCTTTTCCCGGAGCCGTCCGATGTTGACATACAGGGTGTTCCCGTCGATGTACATGCCGTTGGTCCACAGGTCCTCGATCAGGTCGTCCCGGGTGCAAACCTCCTTCTGCATCAGACACCAGAGAATCCGCGCCTCGTTTTTCGTCAGCTCCACGCCGGTCCCTTGATAATAGGCCTGCATGCCGGGAAGATCCAGGGTCAGGCCCCGCACGGTCAGGGCGTCGTGGGCCGTGGTTTTCAGCAGCCTGCCGATTCGGGCCAGCAGCACGGCGGAATTGTAGGGCTTGCGGATAAAGTCGTCTCCGCCGACGCCGAAGGCCAGAAGCTCGTCCTCCGGTGTGTCCCGGGCGGTGAGAAAAATCACCGGCGTATCGGAGGACTGCCGCAGCTTCCGGCAGAGGGTGAAGCCGCTGTCTCCCGGCAGGTTCACATCCAGCAGCGCCAGGTCGCAGGGCGGCGCGTCCACCGGCTGGTATCCGTTGGCGGTAAGAAGGGCGCGCAG
The DNA here is from genome assembly GCA_945918815.1 of uncultured Clostridia bacterium. Taxonomy (GTDB): domain Bacteria; phylum Bacillota; class Clostridia; order Oscillospirales; family Oscillospiraceae; genus Avoscillospira. The sequence continues at coordinate 21,824 of CAMEIU010000004.1, read as the reverse complement.
CTCCGTCAGAATGGCCGCGTCGTCCTCCGCAATCCAAATCTTCTTCATTGGGGCGCCTCCTGTCTCAGATACTACGTCTCTATGATAGCATAGCCGGAATCGCCGCGCAAGGATAGGGGGATTTTTCAGCTTTCTGTGTCCATTTTATAGATTGACAGAACCCCCGGCGCGGAGCAGGACATGCCCGATTCCACGCCGGGGGGTGTTTGATCAATTGGGATTTGTTGATGAATTGACAATGGATAATTGACAATTGACAATGAACGTATTTTCCTTCGGAAAATGATTGAAAAACGCCCGTTTTCAAGTGATCCGTAGGGGCGACCCTTGCGGTCGCCCTCCGTGCACACCTCCAATGTAGGGCGCGGGAAGGTGAATTGCCCGAAGGGCAAGAGAGGCCGGTCTGGACCGCGACTCGACGCGCCGTTTGGCAGTTGGTTCCAGGATGCAGCTGCCTGCATACGGCACGTCCAGTGGCTGTGCCCTACAAAAAGCGGTACATCAACAAATCCCAATTTAGCGCGGGACTGCGCTGTAGGATGGATGGTTGGAGAGCACGGCTTTGTAGACTGTTTCCATGGCGTCGGCGAAGCGGCCCGGGTCGTAGAATGCCGCCATTTCTCTGCTGTGCTGTCCGGCGCGTTTCCGCCAGCCGGCGTCGTCCAGCATGGCGTTCAGCCGGTTCCGGAAATCCTCCGGGGCGGTGTATTCATAGCCGTTGACGCCTGCTTCAATGACGCCGTCCAGACAGGGGTCCTTCCGGCAGAGCAGGGGCAGGCCGCTGGCGGCGGCCTCCATATAGGTGAGGCCCTGGGTTTCGCTGGTGGAGGCGCAGATAAATACGTCGCCGAGCTGATAATATTCCGGCGCCTCTGCCGGGCGGACCATGCCTGTGAAAATCACATGGTCCGCGATCCGCAGCTCCTGGGACAGCGTTTCCAGCTGGGCCTTGTCGGGACCGCCTCCGACAATCAAAAACGTCAGCTTTTCCCGGCGGGTCAGCTCCTGCGCAAACAGCCGCAGCAGCTCCTCCAGATTCTTTTCCACGCCCAGCCGTCCCAGATTGAGAAGCACCTGATGATTGTCTGGAATTCCCAGCGCCCGGCGGCGGCGCAGACGTTCCGCCTCCGGCATCGGATTCTGATAGGGCTCCAGAGAAATACCGCTGGGGATGACACGGATGGGATTTTGGAGGCCGTATGACCGCAGGGCATTCTCCACCTTTTTGGTGGGAGCAATGACCTGCGCCGCCCGCTTCAGCCGTGTTCTGGACAGAAACCGGACGACGAAACGGCCCAAACGCTCACTTGGAAAGAGATAGGATACGTATTGCTCATACAGGGTATGGTATGTATGGACCAGCGGGATTTGGAGCGTCTTGGAGATTCGCAGGGCGAACTGAAGGCTGAAAAATTCGCACTGGCTGTGTACAAGGTCCGGCTTCCAATCCAGAATCTCCTGAATCAACGGGTCCCGGTAGGAGACGGGCATCCGCACGGCGGGATAAATGAAACCGAGGGAGATGGATTTGACGTAGGAAACCGGACCGTCCCGGTAGCTGTGCAGGCTGCCGGACAGGGTCAGAACCCGGACCTCGTGTCCCTTTTTCGTCAGCTCCCGGCGAAGATTGTTGATCGAGGTGACGACGCCGTTTGTGGGCGTGGAGAACAGATCCGTTGTAATCAATATTTTCATTGCATTCCTTTATTCAGACACATAGACAAGTCCAAAGGCGTTTGGACCGATGTGCGTTCCAATGGCGGCGCCCACATTGACGATATGGTGCGCCGGAATGGAAAAGCCCCGTTCCCGGAGGGCGCTGGCCAGCGACTCTCCGTTGGTTCGGTTGTGGGTGTACATGATATAGAGCGGGAAGGCCGGGTCCGGTTTTTGGGCGGCAAGCCGCTCGCAGAGATAGCGGATCCCCTTCCGAACGCCCATCACCTTGGCCGAAATCATGGCGCGGCCGTCTTCGGAAACATGGAGGATGGGCTTGATGTTGGCAAAGGAGCCGATGACATAGGAGGTCCCGGAAAGGCGGCCGCCCTTATGCAGGTATTTCAGGGTGTCCATGCAGGCATACAGTGTGATCCGCGGCCGCAGGGCTTCCAATTCCGCGGCAATCTCTTTCGCGCCCATTCCGGCGGCGTGGAGCGTCAGCGCCCGCTCCACCAGAAGCCGCTCTCCGGCCGTGGCCGTCCGGCTGTCCACAATATAGCAGCCTTCATATTCCAGCATCTCCTTTGCGAGACGCGCGCATTGGCAGGTCCCGCTGAGCGCGGAGGAAAGCGTGATGACCACGGCTTCCTCTCCCGCGTCCTTTGCCGCCTGGAGTACGGATAAAAACGCCTGGGGGGCGGGCTGCGAGGTACGGGGCATCTCCGCTTCCCGCTCCAGCAGCGAATAGAACGTCTGTTTGGAAAGATCCACGTTTTCCTGATAGGTTGCGCTGCCGAAGCTTACGGACAGCGGAACGCAGGGAAGCCCGCGGTTCTGCAATTCTTCCGGCTCAAAATCTGCGGCGGAATCGGTTATGATTCGGACCAAAGCCTTCACCTTCCTGTTGTTGGTTCTTGTTTGCGGGCGGCGCATACCGATTTTGTACCGGCCGCAGGATGCAGGGGTTTCCCATTATTTGTATCATACATTTCGGGGACCGTCAAGAATCCGGCGAGGCCCACCGGCCTGTTTCTTTTTTCATATGAAGTATTTCCGTTCTGCCCGCATTCATGCGGCGGCTGCCTGCGGGATCTTTTTTCCGGTTTCCATGGAAATCCTCCTGCATTGCTGCGGCTTGATCATAACGGCTGCATGTTTGGAATTTGCTTCAGAATTGTTTGCGAAATATGAATGTTTCCTTCGAAAACAGGCTTCCCACGCTGCGGAGCGGGCCGGGATCAGCGGACAACACAAAAATGACGGCTGTAATTTGTTTATTTTGATATTTCTGAATGATCGGTATATATCATTCCAAAATTCGAAATGATAAAAAACATCCGCCTGCCGGAATGACGCGGGAAAAGGGTTCCCGATGCCGCCGGCAGGCGGATGTTTCATTGCATATGAAAGACTTCAGAGCGCGTTGGCTTCGGACCGCTCCTTGACGTAGGTGACAAAGGCCTTGGCCGCGGGAGAGAGCTTCTTGTCCTTGCGCCAGCAAAGGGAGATGGCGCAGTCAATGGGTGGGTCCAGATCAATCAGGGCGAGATTCTGGAAATTCTCAGAGATGATGGTGCTCTTCAGAAACAGGGAGATGCCCACTTCCTCGTCCACCAGCCGGGCGGCCTCGCTGCCGTTGACGGCGGTCATGGACACATGGGGAATGAAACCGGCCCGTTTGCACAGCTTCATGCCGGAGCATTCCTGCTCCTGGGGCCTGGAAATCATCACAAAGTCCTCGTTTTTCAGGTCCCGCAACCGGACGCGGGGCTTTTTGGCCAGGGGATGGGAGGAGTAGACCACGGCGACAAAGCTGTCGGTGATATACGGGATGGCGTTATAGACCAGGCTTTCGGCTTCGGAAATGTCGCGGATAAAGGCCAGTTCGCAGATTCCCTCGTCCAAGGCGTCCATGGCGCTGTAGTTATCGAACACATGGACCTCATATTCCCGGTGCTGCTTGCTGAATTCCTTGATGAGCTCCGTGACCCGGTACTGGGTTCCGATCTGCAGCTTCTTGGCACTCTTGTCCTGGTTGGTTTGCAGCACCTGCACATACTCTTTGGCTGTGGAAATGATGGTTTTGGCATAGGGAAGAAAGATCTGACCGTAGTCGCTGAGTACAATATTTTTCCCTTTTCGGTTGAACAGCGGCACGCCCAGCTCCGCTTCCAGCGTCTTGATATGGTTAAAAAGAGAAGACTGCGAAATAAAAAGCTTGTCAGCTGCGCGGCCGTAGTTGCAAATATCTGCCAAAACGGCGAATTCTTCAATATGGGAAATTTCCATTCTGACGGCCACCACCAACGAAAAAAGTTTTGTAATTTTAAATAATATATCATAATCCGTGAAGTTTTGCAAGGCCATCCGCACCGGAACCGCGCTGTGTGAAAAATCACGAACGTTCGGGTATTTGGAATGATTTTTTTAATCATTCAGAAAAGCCGAACGATTATTCGTCAGACTTTCCGTTTCTGAATGGCAAAAAGTTACTTTTCTATATTCAAATTGACGAAAAACGTCGGATAGTATATACTAGCACTATCCCCGGGAGGGGAGTAAATACAGGAGCAATGCACAAAGAAAGGAAGAGTTACATGAAAAAGATCCTCGCGATTGTCTTAACGCTCGCCCTGATGGTTTCCCTGTTTGCCGCGTGCAGCAGTGTGACGCAGTCGAGCAGCGCCCCCGCCAGCAGTACCACTCAGACGCCCGCTGCGGCGGAAACGACCGAAGCTGCCGAGTCCGCGGAAGCCTCTGAAAACGCGGAAGCCGAAGCCCCTGCCGCTTCTGAGGGCCGGTATCCCGAAGTGCATGTGGCCGTTATGGCGGACATGGAAGACCTGACCCCCTGCAAACCCAACGGTACCACCAGAACCAACACCTTCTGGATTATTTATGAGACCCTGTTCGATTATGATGAGAAAATGAACCTGGTCCCCAACCTGGCCAAGAGCTATGAGATCCTGTCCGACACCGAATGGGAAGTCACCCTGTTTGAAACCATTCATGACTCCCAGGGCAACCCGATCACCGCCGACGACGTGGTTTACAGCGTCAACTGGCTGGTGGACAGCGGCAACAACATCCGCTACGACCTGTTCGACAGCATCGAAAAGGTGGACGAGTACACGGTCCGCTACCACTGGAAGGACAAGCCCGCCTCCACCTCCGATCTGGAGTTCCCCCTGTGCAGAACCTTCATCTTTGACTCCGATGCCTGGGAAAACAACAACTTCGCCGTCGCCCCTGTGGCCACCGGTCCCTATGTGGTGGAGTCCTTCACCGTTGGCTCCACGCTGATCATGACCGCCAACGAGAACTACTGGGCCGCCGATACCGATGAGGACGTCAGCATGCGCGCCGCTTACCACGCCGCCAATGTTGACAGAATCGTGTACAACACCATTACCGAGTCCTCTCAAGCTGTCATCGGTCTGGAAATGGGCACCATCGACTTTTGCGACTATGTGCCCGCCGCCATGCTGACGGAATTTGAGGACTGCGGCCCCTACGCCGACCAGTACGACGTGCTGACCGCGCCTTCCACCGACTATTACTACATCCTGCCCAACATGGCCGAAGAGAACGCCCGCGTTTCCGAGGACCTGAACCTGCGTCTGGCCGCGTTCTACGCCCTGGATAACGAGACCATCGCCGCCGTCATGGGCAACAACAACGTGCCGCTGAAGTCCCTGGGCACCGCTGCCTATCCCGACTATGATACCGCCTGGGAAGACGAAGCCACCTACATGAATACCTATGATCCCGAGCTTGCCAAGGATTATCTGCCCCAGTCCAACTACCAGGGCGAGGAGCTGGTGCTCATCGGCCTGTCCACCGAGGAATGCAAGAACGCCCTGACCATGATCCAGAACCAGCTGGTGCAGATCGGCCTGAACGTGAAGATCCAGACCTATGAAAAGAGCTTCCTGCTGACCGTGCTGGAAGAGAAGACCGGCTGGGACTTCTATGTTGCCACCACCGGCGGCACCACCCTGATCAACAGCTGGACCCGGATCATCAGCCAGCAGCAGAACGCCGGCTGGACCGCGGGCTGGCTGAAGGACGACCGCATGGAAGAACTCTATGCCATCGCCGCCGCCGACGATACCCACATCGCTGAGAACATGAAGATCTGCCTGGACTATGTCATGGAGAACGGCTATGCCTACGGCGTCTCCGGCTGGAGCTCCTCCATCGTCCACTCCACGCATATTACCGACATTTGCTACCGCGAAGGTTACTGGATTGTAGGCGCCTGCAGCTATCAATAATCCGTTATCAGCCGCTGACAGATTCTGAGAAGGTATAGGCAGAATAGACCTCTTGGGACCTTGGGGGCAAGGCCCCCAAGGTCCCAAGTTATCTTATGGTCAAGGAGAAACCTATGTATAAATATGTTATCAAACGATTGATCTCGATGATCATCATTGTGGTCTGCGCGGGCATCATTGTGTTTACCTTGATGTATCTGGCGCCGGGCGACCCCGCGCGGCTGCAGCTGGGTCAGTGGGCCACGGAGGATGTTCTGGCGGCCAAGCGGCATGAGTTGGGCATCGATCTCCCATACATCGTCCAATTGGGAAAATTCCTCTACAATACGTTCCTCCGCTTTGATTTCGGCATTTCCTGGCAGTCCAGCATGCCGGTCATGGGAGAGCTGGCGGTCCGCCTGCCGAGAACCCTGATGATCGGCATCCCGTCCATGATCCTGAGCGTTGTGGTCGGCACGGTGCTGGGTATCTTTGCCGCCACCCATGAGGGAAGACTGGGAGATTCTCTGACCATGGTTCTCACCATGGTGCTGGTCTCGGCCCCCGACTTTTGGGTTGCGCTGATGTTCATCATCCTGTTTGCCGCCAAGCTGGGCTGGGTGCCTGCCTTCGGCATTGAAAGCCTCAAGAGTTACATTCTGCCGATCATTTGCAGCGCATTGCCGGTTATGGCCGTCAACGCCCGCCAGGCCAGAAGCTCCATGCTGGAGGTCATCCGCGCCGATTATATCACCACGGCCCGGTCCAAGGGCCAGAAGAGCAAGGTCATCGTCCGCAGGCACATGTTCCCCAACGCCCTGATGCCCATCATCACCGGCGTGGCCGGCGGCCTGTGCAAGGTTGTGGCCGGTTCTCCGGTCATCGAGAGCGTCTTCTCCATTCCGGGCGTCGGCGCCTACCTGCTGTCCGGCGTCAATTACCGGGACCGCCCCGTGGTGTGCGGCTGCGTGGTGTTCTTCGCATTGTTTACCTCCATCGTCGTATTGCTGATGGATTTGTGCTACGCGTTTCTTGATCCGAGAATCAAAGCGCAGTATTCGAAGTGAGGGCAGCTATGGAAAAGAAAAAAACGTCTCATTCCGCCGAATTCTTCCGGCGTTTGACTAAGGGCTGGAGTTCCAAGCTGGGCCTGATTCTGTTTGTTCTGATTGTCCTTGTGTGCGTCATCGGTCCGTTCCTGTCTCCCTACGGCATCAACGATGTGGATGTGGCCTCCATCAATGCCGGTCCCAGCAAAGAGCATTGGTTCGGCTGCGACACCATGGGCCGGGACCTGCTGACCCGCCTGCTGGTGGGCGGCCGGTATTCCCTGATCCTGGGCCTGTCCGCGTCGCTCCTGTCCGCCCTGGTCGGCTCTGTGTTCGGCCTGGTGGCAGGCTATCAGGGCGGCGCCGTCGACAGTGTCATTATGCGGTTTATGGATATCTGGAGCGCGCTGCCCGGCCTGCTGCTCTGCATTCTGGTGTCCGCGTTCCTGGGGCCGGGCTTCTTCCCGACGGTCATCGCCCTGACCGTGGGTAATATTCCCTCGGTGGCCCGTATGATCCGGGGCCAGGTGCTGTCCGAGCGGACCAGAGAATATATGGAGGCCTCCAAGGTCATCAACTGCTCCGGGTTCTCCATCCTGTTCCGCCATCTGCTCCCCAACACCATCCAGCCGATCATCATCACCACCACCATGGCCATCGGCGGCACCATCACCATGGCCGCGTCCCTCTCCTTCATCGGATTGGGCATCCAGCCGCCTACGCCGGAGTGGGGCGCGCTGCTGGCCGATGGGCGCAGATACATCATGGTATATCCCCATCTCATCATGTTCCCGGGCATCATCATCGCGCTGACAGTCCTGGCAATCAACCTTTTGGGCGACGGCCTCAGGAATGCCCTGGACCCGAAGCTGCGCGACTGATCGAAGGAGGTACCTATGGGCAATCAATTTCTTGAAGTCAAAGACCTGGAGGTCGTTTACACACAGAACAAAAAGATGGTCCATGCCGTGAACGGCGTCTCCTTCAGCCTGGGCAAGGGTAAGACCCTGGGCATCGTGGGGGAGACCGGCGCCGGCAAGACCACCATTTCCAAAGCCATTATGCGGATCCTGCCGGATGTGGGCGCCAGGATCACCAACGGCGAGATCTATCTCAATGGAGAAAGCGTGCTGGACAAAAGCGAAGAGGAAATGCTGGATGTCCGCGGCAAGGTCGTGTCCATGATCTTCCAGGACCCCATGACCGCCTTGAATCCGCTGATGACCGTGGGCGACCAGATCCTCGAGGTCATCGAGCTGCACAACGACTGCGACAAAAAAGAAGCGGTCAAGCTGGCCGGAGATATGCTGGAAATGGTGGGCATTCCCCGGGTCCGCTATAAGGAGTATCCCCACCAGTTCTCCGGCGGCATGAAGCAGCGTGTGGTCATCGCCATGGCCCTGGCCTGCAACCCGGAGCTGCTGCTGGCCGACGAGCCCACTACGGCGCTGGACGTGACGGTCCAGGCCCAGGTGCTGGGTCTGATCCGGGACCTGCGGGAGAAGTATGACACCGCTTTGATTCTGATCACCCACGATCTGGGCGTCGTGGCCCAGACCTGCGACGAGGTGGCGGTGATCTACGCCGGTCAGATTGTGGAATACGGCACCAAGGAGGATCTGTTCGATCATCCGACCCATCCCTATACCCTGGGCCTGTTCGGGTCCCTGCCCGGCATGGCGGAGGGGGAGAAGAGGCTCCACTCCATCGTGGGCCTGCCGCCCGATCCCACCAATCTGCCCGAGGGCTGCAAATTCTGGCCCCGCTGCCCCCATATGACCGAGGCGTGCAAGGGCGAGATCCCCGTCAAGCATCTGTCGGAGACTCACTATTACCGCTGCCTGAAGGACAGAAATCCGGACGGAACCTTTGAAGATCAAACGAAGCCGGGAGGGAACGAAAATGGGTGAACATGTGCCTCTGCTTGAAGTAAAGAACGTCAAAAAATATTTCAAGGTCTCTTCCGGCTGGAACCACGCGGTGGACGACGTGTCCTTCACCCTGGAGCGCGGCAGGACCATCGGCGTGGTGGGCGAATCCGGCTGCGGCAAGTCCACCCTGGGCCGGATCATCTGCCGCCTGCTGGACGCCACCGACGGTCAGGTGCTGCTCAACGGCGAGGACATCACCCACGCCAAGGGCGCCAAGCTGAAAAAGATTCACGAGAAGATTCAGATCGTATTCCAGGATCCCTATTCTTCTTTGAATCCGCGGCTGCGCATCGAGTCCACGGTCATGGAGCCGCTGAAGAACTCCCACCGCTTCACCTCCGCCAAGGCCATGAACGAGGAAGCCAACAAGATCATGGAGCTGGTGGGCATCGACGAGCGGCTCCGGCAGTCCTATCCCCATGAGCTGGACGGCGGCCGCCGCCAGCGCGTGGGCATCGCCCGGGCCCTGGCTTTGAATCCCGACGTCATCGTCTGTGACGAGCCGGTGTCCGCGTTGGATGTGTCGGTCCAGGCCCAGATCCTGAACCTGCTCATGGACCTGCAGGAGAAAATGGGCAGCGCCTATATTTTCGTCACCCACGATCTGGGCGTGGTCCGGCATATTGCCAACGACATCATGGTCATGTATCTGGGCCAGGCCGTGGAGATCGCGCCTACGGAGGTGCTGTTCAAGCGGACGCTGCATCCCTACACCAAGGCCTTGTTCTCCGCCATCCCCAGCACCAACATTCACGAACCCATGCAGCGCATCCAGCTGAAGGGCGAGATCACCAACCCCATCAATCCCAAGCCCGGCTGCGTGAGGGCTGACAAATCGTCCTGTTCACGCTGCCCAAGCCCGGCTGCCGCTTCGCCGCCCGCTGCATCTACGCCACGGAAGCCTGCCAGCAGCCGCAGGTGCTGGAAGAGGTGGAACCGAACCACTTCGTGCAGTGCTGCCGCTATAAAGAGATCAACGATTGAGAAAGGAAGAGAGAAACGATTATGGAATTGGTTTATGACAAGAGCAAACACTGCGTTCTAACGCCGGAGACGGTCACCGTTCCCATGAAGGTCCGGGACGACCTGTATATCCTCGACGAGATCAACTCCATCCGCATGTACCTGATTCTGGGCAAGGAGAAGGCCCTGCTGTTCGACACGGGCTTCGGCTATATGGACCTGCGCCCCATCATTCAGAGCATCACGGATCTGCCCCTGTATGTGGTCTGCTCCCATGGACATGACGACCATGTCTACGGCAACGACTTCTTTGACACGGTCTATATCTCCGAAAAGGACTACGACCTGGCCATGTTCTACGACAACCCCGCGGCCCGGGACAAGCTGATCCGCTCCCGCCTCAACGCCACTCCCAATATCCGGGAGCTGTTCGACCAGGAGTGGTACATGAGCCGGTCCATCCGGAACTGCGAGTATAAATTTGTGAAGGAGGGCGACGTCTTCGATCTGGGCGGCCTGACTTTGCAGGTCTATGAGCTGCCCGGCCACACCCAGGGCTCCATCGGCCTGTTCTGCCCGGAAAACGGCGACTTCTTCAGCGGCGACGTGCTGATGCAGAATCACCGGTTCATGTACGGCCACGGCGCAGAGTGGGCCTCTCCTCCCAACGAGTACATCCGCGCCATCAACCGCATCGACAAGCTGCCCATTGAGAGAATCTGGCCCGCCCACGGCGACGTGCCTGCCCCCAAGACCCTGCTGACCCAGGCCTGTGAGATGTTTGCCGACTGGGCCCGGAACGGCGACGTGGAGCGGGATATGGAAAAGGTCGGCACCGTGTTCGGAAAAGCCTGCATCTTCCACTACAAGGACATGGTCCTGGCCTACAACCCGAAGCACCTGGAAGAGATGCGCCAGTTCATGCAGGAACACGACGGAGCCATTATGTAATGGTCCACAGGAGGTTGCAATATGCCTGACAAAGCGTATAATCGCCGAATCGCCGAACTGATTGTATCCCATCCGTTCTGGCGGTCGGAATATTTCCCCAAATACTTTACGGAAGACTTTACCATGAGCTGCCCCACAGCGCCTCCCGGTATGCCCAACTACTTCGACGTGTGGGAAGCGGAGCGGTGCTTTGAGTGGCTGAACCGGACGGTGAAGACCTGGGAATCCAAGGTGGAGGAATTCTATTCCACCCCCGATCCCGAGCAGTTCTGGGCCATCGGCACCTGCGGCGGCGACGTGTTCTGGGGCGACCAGGATGGCCACTATGAGACCAAGTTCCTGGTCCGCGTGGAGATGAAGGACGGCAAGGTGAACTTCCTCAAGGGCGCCATCGAGCCCATTCGGATGCTGAAGGCTGCCGGTCTGGACGTGCCCGTGTTCCACAAGGGCATCGAAAGCCCCAAGGTGGACGAATATCTGGAAGCCCATCCCGAGGCCCGGACCAAGCGGGAGGCCAAGGTGTTCGTGGATCCCTCCAAGAGCGCCGCCCAAGTGGATATGACCCCGGAGATCGTGGAGGAGCGGCGCAGCAACAATCTCCAGGAGAGCTGCTGCGGCGTCAAGCGGGAGGAAGCCCGCCGCCTGACCACCGCCAACCCGGCGTTCTCCGGCGCGGCCTGGTTTGTGCCCGACGACCGTCCCTGGGCCGATCCCCCCACGCCCGTGATGATCAACAACAACCGCGAGCCGCCGGAGGAGGCGCAGATCCGGATTCACGCCTGGATCAAGGCCGGAAGCCCGTGGATGTACCGGGATACCCGCAGCAAGCTGTTCCCCACGGACGATCCCGGCGTCTGGTTCGCGGAGATGCACAGCCACGGCCCCGCCAGCTGGTATGGCAACAACTGTGACCACGGCCACTACCATCAGCCCTATTTCCTGATTTTCCGCTTCGACGAGGCGGGCCGCATGCTGCACCGCGCCGAGGTCCTCAATCCGGTCTACAAGTATGCCAGCGCCAATGTGTCCCTGCCGGCCTTTCCGTACTATTTATAAGGGGAGGGAAAAGGTATGTTAAAAATCCAGGCAACAATCAAAGCGCCCGTCTCCGCGGCGCAGGATCTGAAACAGCGGCTCGTGTCCCTGGGTGTGGGCGAAATTTCCGAGCAGATTGTCTCCTATGAGACCTTCGTCTCCGAAAGCCGGCTGAACTACGACTGCGTGTACCCGGAGGCATGGGAAGATAAGGTCAGCGTCGTCTATCTGACGGTTGACTTTGAAGACAGCCGGGCGGGCCGGGAAGCCGCGTTCCGCGTGGAGTACGGCCTGAAGCAGATCCCCCTGAATCTCAGGTATGTCAACGTTTAAAAACATTTATTTCGGAGGTAACAATTATGCAAACATGGTTGCCATTGCTCAGATATGATCCCGTCACCAAGAAGCGGATTCCCGATCCCGAGGAAGAGGAAGAACTCCCCTTCGACGAGGAGGGCTACGCCAATTCGGAGATCGGCAAGCGGCAGGCGGAAATGCTGGCCATTTTCAAGCAGTATCCCGACGATCCCATGAATCCCGCCGTGGTCCAATACTGGGCCGAACGGGGCCTGAAGAAGGAGCTGTTTGAAGCCGACCGCGACAACGGCATGTTCTCCTACAGCGTGTTCACGCCCCTGGACATGAAGCCCGGCAAGAAGTACGCGGTGGTCTATTTCAGCCACGGCGGCGGCGTGTTCAATAACCAAGCCGAGACCTACGGCTTCAACACCCTGGCTCCGGTGGAGAAGTACATCGTCGTCTACCCCAACAACGGCGGCCGTTCCAATAACAACATCGACACCGAGTTCCCCCGGGTCATGGGCGAGCTGAAGGCCAAGGGTTATCCTGTGGACTGGGAGCGCGTCTACTGCGTCGGCTTCTCCTCCGGCAGCGACGCCTCCGCCGTGGCGGCCTGCACCTGCCCCGATCTGGCGGCGGCCGTGGCCATCATGCCCGGCGGCCAGCCCTTCAAGGATCTGAAATTCTATACCGGCCCTGAGTACTACGCCTCCAGCAAGGGCTACCGGATTCCCGGCATCTTCATCGGCGGCACCGCCGACGTGGCCTGCTATCCGGCGCCCTGGGTCCTGGACAACAAACGCAAGCCCCATCGGGCGGAGAACCTGAACCTGTGGATGCGCGACATGGCGCAGATTAAGAACTACAAGCCTGTCACCCTGGAGGACATCGAAGACAAGCTGCAAAACTCCACCGATCCCTTTGAGCGAGAGTTCGGCCTGACCTTTGAGAAGACCTACACACTCCATGTCCAGGGCGAGGATTGGCTCGGCGGCGACTTCTACGGTGTGGACGGCGCGCCCGTCATGCGGTTCGTCCGCGCCAAGGGCCTGCCCCATGTGGTCTGGGAGAGCCAGTGCAACATTGCGTGGCACTTCATCAAGCACTTCAGAAGAGACCCTGTGACCGGCGAGAGCATCTATGATCCCGTAGCCTGCTGGGGCGAGCGATAATAGGTGAACATCCGCGCCGCGGCGCGGGCTGCCCTTCCGGCCCAACGCAGGGCCGCCCGCGTCCCGCGGCGTATTCACAGCAAGGAAGTGAACACAGCGCATGGAAGCAAAAGCGAAAAAAGGCAGAATGGGCTATGACCTGACGGAGGGCTCCATTCTGCGGGGACTGCTGGTCTTTGCCGTCCCCATTATTCTGACAAATCTGATACAACAGCTGTATTCTCTGGTGGACCTGATCGTCATCGGCCAGTTCATGGGGAATATCGGCACCGTGGGCGTCTCCACCGGCGGAGAAATCAGCGATATGCTGACGCCCATCGCCACCGCCTTCGCCACCGCCGGACAGATTTATATCGCCCAGCGGGCCGGGGCAAAAAACGAGGAAAAGGTGCGCAGCGCCATCGGCACGACCATCACAAGCATGATGCTGCTGTCGCTGATTTTTACCTTCGGCACGCTGATTTTCTACCGTCAAATTCTCGAGCTGCTGAACTGCCCGGAGGAGGCCTTCGGCCAGGCCACGGCGTACATGATCATCACCTGCGCCGGTATGCCGTTTATCTTCGGCTACAACGCTATCTGCGGCGTGCTACGCGGCCTGGGTGAATCCAAGGCCCCCATGTGGTTTATCTGCATTGCCGCCGTATCCAACATCCTTCTGGACCTGCTCCTGGTGGCGGTTTTTGACCTGCAGGCAGCCGGTACGGCCATCGCCACGGTGGCGGCCCAGCTTGCCAGCTTCCTCGCCTCGGCGGCCTATATGGTCCGGCACAAGGATGAGCTGGGCCTGGAACTGAAGCTCTCCACGTTCAAGATGGACAAGGACGACCTGAAGGTCATCCTGGCCCAGGCCATTCCCCAGGCCCTGCGGTCCACCCTGGTCCGCTTCGGCATGCTGTGGGTCAACGCCAACGTCAACGCCTACGGCATGATCGCCTCCGGCACCAACAATGTGGGCAACAAGCTGCAAAAGTTCCTGGATGTGGGCTCCAACAGCCTGGCGCAGGCGTCCTCCTCCATGGTCGGACAGAACCTGGGCGCCAAGAAACCGGAGCGTGCCAAGAAGACCGTTCTCTACGCCTTCTACAGCAGCCTGGTGATCTATCTGAGGAGCATGGTGTTCCAGTTCCTGCGGTCCGCCCTGACGTCGTCGTTCCAGTCCATGGTCATCGGCAGCGGCAACGCTTCGCTGAATTTCGTCATCGGCATCCTGGACGGCCTCGTCTGCAAGATCGGCCTGAGCGTCCTGTTCGCCTGGGGCCTTGGTCTGGAAGCGATCGGCTTCTTCTGGGGCACCGCCCTGTCCCGCGCCATTCCGGGCGTCATCTGCGTGGCCTACTTTGCCAGCGGCAAGTGGCGCACCCGGCGGCTGCTGGGCGAAAAAGCGCCGAAGCGTTCCTGATCGCAGGTGCGGCGCAAACGAGAATGAGAAAGAGATTTGCATTATGAATCAAGATCAGGTAAAATCAACCGGGAAGGTTTGGAACGCGCTGTTCATTCAAATTTTTACGGCCAATGCGTTGATGAACCTGTCCCAGCAGATGATGGGATCCCTGGTCTCCAAGTACGCCAACGCGCTGGGGGCCGCCGCCACCATGATCGGCGTCGTGTCGAGTATTTACGCGCTGACTGCGCTGATCTTCAAAATCCTTTCCGGTCCCTTCATTGACACCTATAACAAACGGTATATCCTTTCCATTACCATGACCGTCACCGCCGTCGCGTTTTTCGGCTTCGGCATTTCCACCTCGGTTCCAATGATGGTGGCCTTCCGGCTGCTACAGGGCGTGGGCCAGGCGTTTACATCCACCTGCTGCCTGGCAGTGGCCACGGCCACCCTGCCCAAGGAGAAGCTGGGCTCCGGTATCGGCGTCTTCGGCATGGCCCATGCGGTCAGCCAGGCCATCGGTCCGGCCCTGACTCTGGCTCTGGTGGATTCCATCGGCTATCAGGCCACCTTCTTCACCGGATGCGGAATCATGCTTCTGGCGGCCGTCTTCGCCCTGCGGGTCAATCTGCCCTTCACCCGCACAAAGCGTCTGGAGCTGAAGCCGAAGCGCATCATCGCCAAACCGGCCCTGCTGCCGGCGTCCATCAATTTCCTGCTGGCCGTCACATATTTTGTGATCAACTCGTTCCTGATCCTCTATGCCGAGAGCCTTGGCGTGAAGGGAATCGGGTACTACTTCACGGTGTGCGCCGGCTGCATGATCTTCACCCGGCCTCTGGCCGGCAGAATGGTGGATCGCGTCGGCGCGGTCCGAACCATGATTCCGTCCATGCTGTGCTTCGCCCTGTCCTTCCTGATTATCAGCTTCAGCCGAACCCTTCCCATGTTCCTGGTGGCCGCGTTCTTTGCGGCCTTCGGCTACGGAGCGGGAAGCCTGGTTTTGCAGGCCCTGTGCATGAAGAGCGTCCCGGCGTCCGAGCGTGGCGCGGCCAGCAGCACCAGCTATGTGGGCAACGACCTGGGCAGCCTGATCGGACCGATTTTGGCGGGCAAGGTGGTGGAGCTGTTCCACAACGATTATGTTCCCATGTGGCGCGTCATGATCATTCCGATTTTCCTCGCCATGGCGGTCATGCTCACATGCAGAAAGAGAATTACCAAAATTGAAATGGACTTCAACCAGGCCGGACCCTCGGAGGCCTGACTGAAATCCAAGGGCTGAGGTGTTTTATGGCAGCAGACAAGAGCCGGCTCTACGGCGGCAGAAAAAAACCGGCCGCCTCCGATGGAGCAGGCAGGTCCAACGAACGCAAGGGGCTGTTTTATAACAGCTGGCTGGAGGGCTATTCCACCCGCACGGAAGTTGGCCCGGACGGCAAAAAACGTTCGGTCAGCGTCTATGAAGGGGCGTACTATACGCCGGACGTGTCCCGGAAACAGTGGATTCTCCGAAAGACTGCCTATATGGCGCTGCTTGTGCTGGCGGCTGCCCTGTTCCTTCTGGCCGCCACGGCGGAGATTCAGGGCAATTATCAGAAGGTCCTGGCTCTGCTGCAGGCGGTGGACGTGGTCTGCGTACTCTGGCTGTTCCGCAAAATGATCTCCTACTGCGCGTCCGGGCGCAAGCTGACCGTCGGCGAGTATCAAAACATCTCAAAGGCCTTGATTCGCACCGCCATGGCCGCGGCGTTCGGCTTTGCCGCCACCGCCGCGGCGGAGCTGGCGCTGCTCTTCTGGAGCGTTCCGGGAGAGCGGGGCAAAACGGTACTGTGCGTAACGCTCTATGCGTGCTGCGGCCTGTGCATGTGGGCTTTGTTCCGCTTGGAAAAGGGCCTGCGCTATATGGAGTGTCCCAGCCATGCGAATCAGGAAGAAGAAACATCTGAACCATCATTTTCCAAGGAGGTGCGGTGATGAAACGCCAACTGTTTTTGGCAATGGATCTTGGAACCACCAATTCCAAGGGCGCGCTGATATCCACGGAGGGCGTGTCGATCGCGTCCGCGTCCCGCAGGCATACGGTGTCCCATCCCCATCCGGGTTGGGCGGAGCATGACGCGGAGGCGGTCTGGTGGGCGGAATTTGTGTCAATTTGCAGGGAGCTGCTGGACACGCCGGGTGTCTCAAAGGACGAGATTCTGGCGGTGGGTATCAGTACGCTGACCCCTGCCGTTCTGCCGGTGGACAAGGACTTCCGGCCCCTGCGTCCGGCCATGCTGTATGGCCTGGATACCCGTGCGACCCAGGAGATTGCCGACCTGAACGAAATTCTGGGTCCGCAGTATTCCTACCATGAAAATATGCATCCCATCGAGCCCAAGAGCCCCGCGCCGAAGATTCTGTGGCTGGGTCAGGATGGGGCGGAGGTATTCCAGAAGACGGCCTACTTTGTCGGTGCGCCCACCTATCTGGTGCATCGGCTGACGGGCCAGGTGGTGGCCGACTATGCCTGCTACAAGCTGGCCGGATTCCCGTTCTCCCTGCGGTCCTTCGGCTGGGACGAGAACGTCTGCAAAGCCTGCGGCATTTCCGTCTCCCAGCTGCCGGTTTTGAAATTTGCCACGGAGCTGGCCGGAACGATCACCCGGGAGGCCGCTCAAGCAACGGGCCTGCCCGAGGGCGCGGCCGTGGCCGTCGGTACCGGCGACTATCCCGCCGATTCTCTCAGCTACGGTACCCAGTTCCTGGGCCTGCCCAAGATCAGCTACGGCAGCTGCGTGGGCGTCAACAACGGCAACGATCCCGCCGCCATTCTGTTCCCCGATTATGAGACGGATTGGGCCATGGAAGCGGTGCCGGGCGGCTCCATGTCCAACGGCTGCGCCACCATCGACTGGATGATTTCCCTCCTGTCCGGTCATGGTCAGAACACGCGGATCCCCGACGCGGAGCTGGAGCGGATGGCAAACGCCGTGCCGGCCGGCGCCAACGGAATCATCATGCTGCCTTATTTCAACGGCGAAAAGGTGCCCATTGCGGACCCGAAGGCCTGCGGCATGCTTTATGGCCTTCGGATGGGTCATACCCACGCGGACCTCTACAAGGCGGCTTTGGAGAGTATCGGCTACGCCGTCCGCCACATCCTGAGCCTGAAGCCGGACATCACCCGGAGGGAGGCCTTCGTGGTTGGCGGCGGCACCAGAATGCCCATGCTGCTGCAAACTGTCAGCGACGTGACGGGCTTCAGGCAGATCGCTTTGAGCAGCTACAACGGCTCCCTGCTGGGCGACGCCTTCCTGGCCGGTGTGGCCTGCGGCGTGTTCCAAAAGCGGGACGAGATCAACCGCTGGGTGACCACCAAAGCGCCCTATGAGCCGCGGCCCGAGTTGAAGGAGATCTATGACCGCCAGTTCGAGATCTATCTGGAGCTGTACCGGGCCAATGCCCACATCATGGCGGGAAAGGGATAAGTCCGCGGCATACTACCATCCATTTATTAGAAGCGGATCAACACAAAAGCCGCATTTGCCCTGGGACAACCGAGTCAAATGCGGCTTTCTTCCAACACAAATCGCTAGGTACCTTGTTTCTTGACAAGGAAACCAATCATACAAAAAGGAGGTCGGACATGGACCGGGAAACCAACAAGGAAAGGGAACGCAGCCACGGTCACGGGGAAGGCTACCGGGTCCTGGTGCAGGAGCCTGGCGGCCATCTGCTGTTCATCGGCTCCTATGCCTGCACCCGGCACAAGGGCACCGAACGGCTGGAGCTGCAGCGGGAGGGGAAGCTGAGCTTCCTCTGTTTACAGGAGATCGACTGGATCGTCGGCGACTATCTGTCCCAGATCGAGGAAGCGGCGGAGGAAGTGGCGAGCCTGTATCCCATCAGAAAGCTGATTTTGTTCGGCGGCTGTCAGCTGGAGCTGCTGAACGTGGACTTCGGAACCATCACCTCGGAGCTGACGGAGCGGCTGGGTATTCCGGTGGAATTCCACAAGGGCTGCCATCTCATCGGCTATGGAGAAGAAAGGGGGGCGGAGGAATGAAAAATCTGTGGACCGTTCTGCCGCCGCTGATGTCGGATAATTTTGGATTCATCGAAGTGTTGAAGGGAAGCGACGGCTGCGGAATCATCGACGACAGCGGCGGGTACCGCCTGGGCGGCGGCCGCGGCAGCCATGGCGGAGGCCGGGAACGTCGGGAAGGGCGTGAAGGAAAGCGTCGTGAGGAAGGACCGCGGCGGGAGAAGCCCGAGGGCAAAAAGAAACGCGGCATGGAGATCAGGACCGTTGTGTCTGGGGCCGACGACCAGGATGTGGCGGCCGGTACCCGGGAAAAGCTGATGCAGGCCTTCCGGGAGGCCCGTTCTCTCTACAATCCCAGCTTTGCCCTGTTCAGCGCGGGCCCCTGCGGTGCCATGATCGGCACGGATCTGGGGGAAATTGCCGAGGCCGCCGGTCTGGAATCCGGTCTTCCCACAGCGGCCGTGGAGCTGACCGGACAGAAGGCCTACGACGTGGGCGTTTCCAAAACCACAGAGGTCCTGGCGAAGCTGCTGGCCAAGGATGCGGAACCGGCTGCCGGAGCGGTCAATATTCTCGGCGCTAACGGCCTGGACTGGGCTGCCGGAGATATCGGCGGGGTCCGAAGCTGGATCACCGGTCTTGGCTATCAGGTGCTGGCCCAGCCGGGCGGTACGGTCACCGCCGCGGAGCTGGAGACCCTGGGCAGGGCCCGGCTGAATCTGGCCGTATCGGTGTCCGGCCTGGCTGCGGCGCGGTATCTGCAAAGCCGCTTTGGAACGCCCTATCTGGCGGCGGCTCCCTTTGGAGCGGACCGCTGCAAGGAGCTTCAACTGGCTCTGGAGGGCCGCGGGCTGCCGCAATTGCCGGAGGCGGCCCAGGCGGAGGCGCTGATTGTCGGCGAGCAGCTGACCGCCAACGCGGTCCGGGCAGCCCTGGAGCAGACCGGCGTGGTGCAGGCGGCGGATGTCGCCACATTCTACCTGCTGGATAAGGCCTGCGCCCGCGCCGGAGACCTGCGGCTGCGCGGGGAAGAAGCAGCAAGGGAGGCATTGAACCGTCCGCAGTACCGCTATGTGATCGCGGACCCGCTGCTCCGGCCCCTGCTGCAGCGGGATTGCAGGTGGATCGACCTGCCCCACAAAGCCCTGAATCTCTACGGCGAGGCGGCGCAGGTTTCCCTGTTGGGACAGAATCTGGACAACTGGCTGGATGGACAGCTCTAGGGAGGCATTTATGAGACAAATTGCAATTTATGGAAAAGGCGGCATCGGAAAATCCACCACCACCCAGAATCTGGTGGCGGCCCTGGCCGAGGAAGGGAAGAAGGTCATGCTGGTGGGCTGCGACCCCAAGGCCGATTCCACCCGGCTGATTCTCCACGGCATGTCCAAGACCACAGTGCTGGACACCATGCGCCGGGTGGAGGAAGAGGACCTGGTCCTGTCCGATTTGATGTTCACCGGCTACCGCGGCATCCGCACGGTGGAATCCGGCGGCCCGGAGCCGGGCGTCGGCTGTGCAGGCCGGGGCATTGTCACGGCCATCAACCAATTGGAGCGGCTGGGAGCCTATGGCCAGGACCTGGATTACGTGTTCTACGATGTCTTGGGCGACGTGGTCTGCGGCGGCTTCGCCATGCCCATCCGGGAGGGCAAGGCCCGGGAGATCTATATCGTCTGCTCCGGGGAAATGATGTCCCTGTACGCGGCCAACAATATCTGCAAGGGCATTTCCCGGTACGCGGCCAGCGGAAAGACCAGCCTGGGCGGCCTGATCTGCAATTCCCGCCTGGTGGACAATGAGCGGCAACTGGTGGAGGAATTCGCTTCGATGTTGAATACCCGCCTGATCTACTTCCTGCCGCGGGATAACATGGTGCAGCGGGCGGAGTGCAACCGCCAGACAGTGATCGAATTCGCGCCGGAAGCCTCCCAGGCGGAGGAATACCGGAAGCTGGCGCGAGAGATCGACGGCAACCGCCAATTCACGGTCCCAACCCCCATTTCCGCCGAAAACCTGGAGTCCCTCCTGATGCGGCACATGACAGTCCCGCAGGATCCCTGTCAGGCTGGAAACTAAAACAGTAAATCTAAAAAGCAAAAATTGACAAAAAATGCAAATTGTGCTATGCTGGAATTGGGAATTGAAAGACTGTACCGTTCCCTGGGCAGCAGAGATGCGCACTGCTCTCTTGCCGCGATGGGAGCCTTGCGCCTCTCTGTTTGCCCATCCTATTGATTGAAGACTTTTTTCGCATAGACAGAAAGACCCGCCGCGTCCGACTGGGCGCAGCGGGTCTTTCACGTTATTGGACAGCCAATTCTCCGTTCTGGACGGTGACCTCCAGGGTCGCGCCGGGGAGAATGTCGCCCTTGAGGATCCGATGGGCGATAAGGGTCTCCACGGTGTGCTGGACGTAGCGGCGCAGAGGCCGTGCGCCGAACTGGGGATCGTAGGAGGCGTCGATGATGAACTGCTTGGCCTCGTCGGACACATGGCAAGTGAGCTGCTTGTCGGTGAGCCGCTTGTTCAGATCGTGGATCTGCAGGTCGATGATCTTGGTGATGTTGTCTTTGGTCAGCGGCTTGTAGAATACGATCTCGTCCAGCCGGTTCAGGAACTCCGGCCGGAAGCTGCGGCGCAGCAGCTGCTCCACCTGGTCCCGGGCCTCCTGGGTGATGCTGCCGTCGGGCGCGATGCCGTCCAGCAGATACTGGGACCCCAGGTTGGAGGTCAGGATGATGATGGTGTTCTTGAAGTCCACGGTGCGGCCCTGGGAGTCGGTGATGCGGCCGTCGTCCAGGACTTGCAGCAGAATGTTGAACACGTCGGGATGGGCCTTCTCCACCTCGTCGAAGAGGATGACGGAGTAGGGCTTCCGGCGGACGGCCTCGGTCAGCTGGCCACCTTCCTCATAGCCCACATACCCGGGAGGCGCGCCGATGAGACGGGACACGGAGAACTTCTCCATATATTCGCTCATGTCGATCCGCACCAGATTCTTCTCGTCGTCGAACAGGCTCTCGGCCAGGGCTTTCGCCAGCTCGGTTTTGCCTACGCCGGTGGGGCCCAGGAACAGGAAGGAGCCAAT
>CAMEIU010000003.1 GCA_945918815.1 uncultured Clostridia bacterium | reverse complement strand
AGACCATCGAGGCCATCAACCATGCCAAGGCCGCCGATATTCCCATCATCGTGGCCATCAACAAAATGGATAAGCACGGCGCCAACCCCGACCGCATCAAGCAGCAGCTGACGGAATACGACCTGCTGCCCGAGGAATGGGGCGGCCAGACCGTCGTCTGCCCCATCTCCGCCAAGACCGGCCAGGGCATCGACGAGCTGCTGGAAATGGTCATCCTGACCGCCGAGGTCCAGGAGCTGAAGGCCAATCCCAACCGTCTGGCCAAGGGCGTGGTCATCGAGGCCCGTCTGGACAAGAGCCGCGGCCCCGTGGCAACCCTCCTGGTGCAGAACGGCACCCTGAAGCAGAGCGATATCATCATCGCCGGCACCGCCGTGGGCCGTATCCGCGTCATGACCGACGACAAGGGCCGCACGGTCAAGACCGCCGGTCCCTCCATGCCTGTGGAGATCACCGGCCTGGCCGAGGTCCCCGGCGCGGGCGACATCTTCAACGCCGTCGAGGACGAGCGTATGGCCCGCCAGCTGGTGGATCAGCGGAAGGAAGAGATCAAGGCCGCCGCCAACAAGGCCAAGAGCAAGGTCACCCTGGAGGATCTGTTTGCCCAGATTCAGGAGGGCGAGATGAAGGAGCTGAACATCATCGTCAAGGCCGACGTCCAGGGCTCCGCAGAAGCCGTCAAGGCCTCTCTGGAAAAGATCTCCAACGAAGAGGTCCGGGTCAAGGTCATCCACGCCGGCGTCGGCGCCATCTCCGAGAACGACGTCCTTTTGGCCTCCACCTCCAACGCCATCATCGTCGGCTTCAACGTCCGGCCCGATCCCGTGGCCGCCGCCTCCGCCGCCCGCGCCAAGGTGGATATGCGCATGTACCGCGTCATCTATGACGCCATCAACGAGATTCAGAACGCCATGAAGGGCATGCTGGCTCCCAAGTTCAAGGAGGTCATCATCGGCCACGCCGAGGTCCGCCAGATCTTCAAGGCCTCCGCCGTGGGCACCATCGCCGGCTGCTTCGTCAAGGACGGCAAGATCACCCGCGACGCCCAGGTCCGCATTCTCCGCGACAACATCGTGGTCCACGAGGGCCAGCTGGCCAGCCTGCAGCGGTTCAAGGACTCCGTCAAGGAGGTCGCCGCAAACTACGAATGCGGCATGTCCATCGAGAAGTACAACGACATCAAGGAAGGCGACATCTTCGAGTGCTTCGTCATGGAGCAGATCAAGGTTTAATTGACAATTGATAATTGACAATTGACAATGATTGTGTCCCCTTCGGGGACGGATTTGGATTTTATCCGTAGGGGCGGCCCTGCGGTCGCCTGGGGAGGATGCGATCTGTAGGGGACGCATATATGCGTCCCGCTGCTGGCAGCTTCTTCGGGCGGCATATATGCCGCCCCTACAGAGCTTTTAAAAAAGGAGCTAGAAATGGCATCTAATCGTATCGGGCGGATCAACGAGGAGCTTCAGAGAGAGCTCAGCAGCTTGATTCGTACCCTCAAGGACCCCAGAGTGCAGCAGTCCATGGTCTCCATCACCAAGGTGGAGGCTACCGGCGATCTGCGCTACGCCAAGGTCTATATCAGCGTCCTGGACAAGGACAAGAGCAAGGAAACCCTCAAGGGGCTGAAATCCGCCGGCGGCTTCCTCCGCCGGGAGATCGGCAGCCGGTTGCAGCTGCGCTACACGCCGGAGCTGGTGTTTGAGCTGGACGACTCCATCGCCTACGGCGCCCATATGTACGATCTGCTGCGGAGCCTGGAAATTCCGAAGGATGGGGAAGACGGCGATGAAAACCAGTAAGGAAGCGGCCCGGTGGCTGCTGGACCGGGACAATTTTCTCATTCTCACCCACCGCAGCCCCGACGGTGATACCACGGGCTGCGCCATCGCCCTGTGCCTGGGCCTTCGGAGCCTGGGCAAGACGGCCTGGATCTGGGCCAATCCCCAGTTCACCCCGCGCTACGCCCCACGGCTGGCCGGATTGACCAGTCCGGCGGTGAATCTGGAGGCGACAATCATTGCCGTGGACATGGCCTCGGAGACTTTGCTGCCCATGGGCGGCGAGGCCTTTGCCGGAAAGGCCCAGCTCTGCCTGGACCATCATCCCAGCAACACCCACTATGCCGCCGACACCCTGGTGCAGCCGGAATGCGGCGGCTGCGGCGAGCTGATCTGGGATCTGCTGGAGGACCTGGGGGTGACCATCACCCGGGATATGGCCGAGGCCTTGTATATCGCCGTCTCCACCGACACCGGCTGCTTCCGCTTCGCCAACACCACGGCCCGGACCTTCCGCACGGCGGCCAAGGCCGTGGACCACGGCGCGGTCATCGCGCCCATCAACCGGGAGCTGTTTGAGATCAAGACCAAGAGCCGTCTGGAATTGGAGGCCCGGCTGATCTCCCATATGGAATACTATGAAAACGGCAAGGTGGCCCTCTGCTGCCTGCCCCAGGCCTGGGTCCGGGAGCTGGGCCTCTCCGAGGACGATCTGGACTCCATCGCGGGCTTCCCCAGGACCATTGCCGGGGTGGACGTCAGCGTGGTGATCCGGGACAAGGAGCCCGGCAAGGCCAAGCTGTCGGTCCGCAC
This sequence comes from uncultured Clostridia bacterium, assembly GCA_945918815.1. Classification (GTDB taxonomy): domain Bacteria; phylum Bacillota; class Clostridia; order Oscillospirales; family Oscillospiraceae; genus Avoscillospira. The sequence goes on along the minus strand of CAMEIU010000003.1, from coordinate 26,406 downwards.
CGCCCAGGGCTACAACGCCTCCCAATACTGCCAGCATTTAGGCGGCGGCGGCCACGCGGCCGCAGCCGGTGCCGCAGTTGCAGGCACCTTGGAGGACGGAAAGAACGCGATTTTGAAAGTGTTGCGTGAAGAACAAGTCATTTCCGACTGACACAGAAGCACACGACTCGCCGTTTGGCAGTTGGTTCCGGGATGCAGTTGCCTGCCAGCGGCACGTCCAGTGGCCGTGCCCTACAGAGAGATTTTCGTATACACCATCTGAAAGGAGGCCGTCATGTCTTCCGGCATTCTGATCGTCGACAAGCCCGAGGGCTGGACCAGCCAGGACGTGGCGGCCAAGCTCCGGGGCGTGTTTCATGAAAAACGGGTGGGCCACGGCGGCACCCTGGACCCTATGGCCACCGGCGTGCTGCCCATTTTTTTGGGCCGCGCCACCCGGGCGGTGGAGTTTTTTGAATCCGCCGAAAAGGAATATGTGGCCGGTTTGCGCCTGGGGGTCGAGACCAATACCCAGGATACCACCGGCGAGATTTTGAATCAGCGGCCCGTGACCGTTCCCCGGGAACAGGTGGAAGCGATCCTGGCCCAATTCCTGGGGCCCCAGCAGCAGCTACCGCCCATGTACTCCGCCGTGAAGATCGGCGGAAGGAAGCTCTACGAGCTGGCCCGCCAGGGGAAAACTGTGGAGCGGAAGCCCCGGGATATTACGATTTTGGAATTGGAGCTGCTGGAGGGCGAGGGCGCGGACTATCTGCTTCGGGTCCGATGCTCCAAGGGCACCTATGTGCGGACCCTGTGCCACGACATCGGCCGGGCCCTGGGCTGCGGCGGCTGCATGTCCAGCCTCCGAAGGACCCAGGCCGGGTGCTATACCCTGGACCGGGCTGTGACCCTGGACCAGGTGATCGCCGCCCCGGACCCCGACGCATTGGTGCTACCTGTGGACAGTCTCTTTGCGTGTTTGCCTGCCGTCACCGTCTCCCAAAGGCAGCTGAAGCCCATTTTCAACGGCGCGGCGGCCAAAGCCCCCAACCTGTCCCCCGGAACCTACCGGGTCTACGGGCCGGACGGCCAATTTCTCATGGTGGGCCGGGCCGACGGCGCGCAGCTTCATACCATCAAGAGCTTCTTTGAGGTGAGCAAAAGTGGAACATAACCGCGTCATCGCCCTGGGCTTTTTCGACGGCGTCCACCGGGGCCACAGCGCTTTGCTGCAAAAAGCCCGCCAGCGGGCCGGAGAGCTGGGCTGCCGGGCGGCGGCTTTGACCTTTGACGCCCATCCCGATACGGTGGTTTTCGGCCAGCCGGTGGAGCTGATCAACACCATGGAGGACCGGAAGTACCTCGTGACCCAGCTCTACGGCCTGGACGAGGTCCTGGTGGCCCACTTTGACCGGGCCATGGCGTCCATGCCCTGGGAGACCTTTGTGGAGGACGTGCTGATCCGGCAGCTGGGCGCACGCCATGTGGTCTGCGGCCACGATTTTTCCTTTGGCGCGAAGGGGCGGGGCAACCCCCAGCGGCTGACGGAGAAGTGCGCCCAATGGGGCGTCGGCTGCGACGTCATCGGCCGGGTGGAATACGGCGGGTTCCCCATTTCCTCCACCCACATCCGCCAGCTGATCCATCAGGGCAGCATGGAAGAGGCCGCCCTGCTGCTGGGCCATCCCCACCTCCTGACCGGCGTCGTGACCCACGGCAAGGAGCTGGGCCGCCGTCTGGGCATCCCCACCGCCAACCTGCCCCTGCCGGAGGGCCTTTTGGCCCCGGCCTTCGGCGTCTATGCCACGAAGGTGTTTCTGCCCGACGGCAGCCAATGGACCGCCGTCACCAACGTGGGCGTCCGGCCCACGGTCCATGACAGCCTCGGCCCCATGGTGGAGCCCTGGCTCCTGGACTACAACGGAGACCTCTACGGCCAGACCATCCGGATTGAGTTCTACCGCCAGCTCCGCCCCGAACAAAAATTCGCGTCGTTGGACGATCTGAAAGCGGAAATCCTGAGAAACGCGGAAGAAACCCGGGAATATTTTCACGCGGCTAGAGAAATCGGGATTTGACGATGTGTTGTATCGCTAATGTAGGGCGCGGCCACTGGACGCGCCGTTTCAGTGCGTTGAGCCCTACGAATCCCGTTATCCCATATCATAAACATACAAAGGGACTGCCTCCGGTTGGAAGGCAGTCCCTTGTTGTATCTCTGTTACTGTTCTGCTCCGAATTCCGCCTTATAGGCTTCGGCCAGGCGTTCGGGCCAGTCGGAGACGGGCTCCAGGATGCCGGTGAAGAAGCGGAGGGTTTTCGGCTCGTGGACGAACCGGAGGCCGCCGATGAGCTCCCGGTGATCGTAGAGCCACTTGACCCGGTCCAGCACATATTCGCTGGTGGGTGGGCAGGCAGTACTCGATGCCGAACAGCTCCTGCAGCTTGGCCTGCATCCGGAAGAAGGTCTCGCTGCCCGCATAGGCGTCGTCCGCCCGCAGCATGGCGGACTGCATATTGTCGCTCATGGCGTTGACGCCGGAGTCCGTCAGCATGTCCATGAAAATATCCCCGTTGTGGAGCTGGAAGGTGTTGAAACCGGCGGCCTTGATCCTCTCCAGACGCTGATCCGTCGGCAAAAGCTTCAGCTGCTGAACGATCTTGACCTTGTGCATCTCCATGGGAATGGGTTCGTGTTTGTAGAACGTAATCTGTGCCATTTTGAATACTCCTACTTCTTCAATTTTAATTTTACACTTTAAAATAATATTACAGAAACGCTTTACACTTTAACGCTTTACAATTTGTAAGTAAATTCGCAAATTCGACAAAATTCAAAAGGAAAAATTGGCAATCTTTTCGGCTCCATGTAAAAAAAGAGGCTGCCCTCCGAAGAGGACAGCCTCTTATGAAGCTTGGTTTGTAAAAATCTTATTTGGCAGCCTTGCGGGCGGCTTTCTTGCGCTCCCACTGGGTGACGCACAGGGAGCAGGAGATGTCGCCGGTGACGTTGAGGCAGGTACGGCCCATGTCGAAGAGCCGGTCCACAGCCACGATGAGGCCGATGTAGGCAACGGGCACGCCGATGGCTTCCAGAACCATGGCCAGCATGATCATGCCGGCGCCGGAGACGCCCGCGGTGCCGATGGAGGCCAGGGTGGCGGTGACGACCACCAGAACCATGTTGCCGATGGTCAGAGGCATACCGGCGCAGGAGGCCAGGAACACGGTGGCGACGCACTGGTAGATGGCGGTGCCGTCCATGTTGATGGTGGCGCCCAGGGGCAGGACGAAGGAGGCCACGTCCTTGTCGGCGCCCATATCGGTGGCGCACTTTTCAGACACCGGCAGGGTGGCGGCAGAGGAGGTGGAGGTGAAAGCGAAGATCATGGCGGGGGAGGCCTTCTTGAAGAAGGTCAGGGGATTGACCTTGCCGAAGCCCTTGGCGGCCACGGAGTAGACGCAGATCGCGTGGACAATGTAGGCCAGGTAGGCGCACAGCAGGACCAGCGCCAGAGAGCCGAGAATTTCCGCGCCCTGGGTGGCGACGACCCAAGCCATGTAGGTGAACACGCCGATGGGAGCCAGGCTGATGACGAAAGACATCAGCTTCTCCACCACGGAGTACATGGAGTCGACCAGATTGCGGACCACTCTGGCCTTCTCGCCGGCCGCCAGGATGGAGCCGCCGAAGAGCAGGGCGATGACGATGACCTGAAGCATGTTGGCGGTGGAGAAGGACTGCCACATGTTGGTGGGGAAGATGGCGACCAGGGTGCTCATGAAGCCGCCGTACTCCTTGGCCTCATATTCCGCACCGGAGCCGTCCAGCACCGGGAACAGGTTGGCGGCCTTGAAGATGTTGGCGAACACCAGGCCGATGACGCAGGCGATGGCGGTGGTGCAGAGGAAGTAGACCACGGTCTTCCAGCCCACGGAGCCGACCTTCTTCATGTCCTCCATGGAGATGATGCCCTGAATCATGGACAGCAGCACCACGGGTACCACGATGAATTTCAGCAGGTTGACGAAGATGTCGCCGATGGGTTTGAGGTAGTTGGTGGTGAAAGCGCCCCACTTGGCAAAGTAGCAGATGAGGCCGACGATGATACCGAGGACCAGCGCAATGAGAATTTGCATGGGCAGACTGAGCTTTTTCTTCATGCCGTTCACTCCTATTATAAAATTTTCTCCTCTCTCCCGAGTGACAGATCTACGGAGAGACTGGTCATATTATACCAAGGAAACCGAGAAAAGTAAAGCACTTTTTGTGCAAACTGCATTATATTTGGATAACAGACAAGAAAATTGGTTAAGTGTTCAAAAAATTTACTGAAAATATATGAAAAAATCACAAAATTTCAGCCGAACCCGTACCGAAAATTGGGATTTGACGATGTGCTGTATCTCCAATGTAGGGCGCGGCGACCCGACGCGCCGTTGGGCAGTCGGAGCCGGGACGCAGCTGCGTACAGCGGCACGTCCAGTGGCCGTGCCCTACAAAAAGCTGTACATCAACAAATCCCAATTTCTCTCTCCGCAGGCAGGACTTACTGCCCGTTCTTCACCGGATAGCCGCAGAATCGGATGGCCGCTTTGGCCAGTTCGGCGGTGGGGTCGACCGTGGGCTGCCGGACGTCCAGCAGCTGGGCGGCCAGGGGCAGTTCGGTGCAGCCTAAAATGAAATAATCTGCGCCCCGTTGGGTCATCCGGTCCAAAACCTGCTCCATGTCCGCCCGGTAGGTCTCCGGGTCCGCACCGGCCTTGACGCCCTGGTAGATCACCCGCATGAGCGCGTCCTGTTCCCAGGCGTCGGGAATGAGGCATGCCGCGTGCCGGGCGGCCAGCGCCTGCTCGTAGAGGCCGGTGGCGAGGGTGCCCTTGGTCGCCAGAACGGCGGCGGACTTCCCGGGGAACCGGGCGGCGCAGGCATCGGCCGTGGCCTCCAGCATGCTCAGGAAGGGAATCCGGGTCATGGCCTGGAGCCGGGGCAGGAAATAGTGGGCGGTGTTGCAGGGCATGATGACGCAGTCCGCGCCGCAGGCCTCCAGATGTTTCAGGGCGCTGGCCATTTCCGGCACCGGGTCCTGGCCGCCGGAGAGAATGGCGGCGGTCCGGTCCGGGATGGCGGCGTTGCTGTCGATATAGACGCGGATGTGGTCGTTGTCACAGGCGGCGTCCGTCAAGGCGACGATCTTGCGATACAGGTCCGCTGTCGCCAGCGGCCCCATGCCGCCGAGAATGCCGATGGTTTTTTTCATAATACAACCTCGCTTTTTTGAATGGACAACTCAGGATCCCCAGAATTCCGGGAACAGCAGCTCTGAGAGCACCTTGACGGTCAATAGAATCAGCACCAGAATGACCGCCGGGCGGACGATTTTGCTGCCGTTCTTGATGGCCAGGCCTGCGCCCAGGTAGTGGCCCAGAATGGAGGCCGCGGCGGCAATGGCGCCCACGCCCCAGAGGACGTAGCCCGCCCGCCAGGCGGTGAACAGGCTGCCGATGTTGGAGGACAGGTTGACCACCTTGACACCGCCGGCGGCGGTGCGGGTGTCCAGCTTGGCCAGCCGGATGAAGATGATCATCAGGAAGGTGCCGGTGCCGGGGCCGTAGTAGCCGTCGTAGGCGCCGATGACCAGGGATGCGGCCCAGACGATGGCTGCCTGCTTGGGGAAGGAGATCTCCCCCGGCTCGTCCGGCCAGGCGCGGGTCCGCAGAGTCACCACGGCCACAATGGGCAGCACCACCAAAAGCAGATATTTCAGCACCACGTCCGGCGTGTGGTGCTGAAGCCAGGTGCCGCCCACGGAGCCCAACAGGGCAAAGGCAATGGATGGGGCCGCCAGGGACCACTTCACATAGCCGTTCTTGATGAACCGGGCCGTGGAGAACACGGTGCCGATCCCGGCGGACAGCTTGTTGGTCCCCAGGGCGTAGTAAGTGGGCAGACCGTGGAAGGCCATGAGATAGGTGGGGACCGAGATGATTCCGCCGCCGCCGGCAATGGCGTCCATAAAGGAGGCCAGAAACACGCCGCAGCAGGTCAGCAGCACGACCCACAGGGCAAGCCCGTCAATTTGAATTTCCGTCAGAACGTTCAGCATGGCGGTTCCTCCTGCTCCAGAACGGCCAGAATGGCTTTCGCCGCGCCGTCTTCGTCGTTGGTGGCGGTGACTTGGTCCGCAGCGGCCAGGGCCTCCGGGCTGGCGTTGCCCATGGCCACGCCGAGGCCCGCGTAGCGCAGCATGGCCGCGTCGTTGCCGCCGTCGCCGATGGCCATGACCTGGGACCGGTCCAGGCCCAGGTGGGCCGCCAGCTCCCGGAGGCCCAGACCCTTGTCCACGCCGGGGGCCATGAGCTCCAGGTCGTTGTCCGCACTCTCCATCAGGGCGTAGGGCTCGCCGGAGAGCAGGGCCAGGGCTTCCGCCTTGGCCTGATGCTCGGAAAAGAACATGTGAATCTTGTTGGTGAGGCCGGTGTAACCGGCCACAAAGGCGTCCAGGTCCTCCTCCGCCACGTGGGTTCTGCGGAGCACCTGGGCCAGAGCGGGACCGCAGAACCGCTCCGACTGCCGGAGATCCGACGCCCGGTTGTGGATGCGTCCGTCCTGGTCGGAGAAAACCTGGAACATGGCGTCCAGATGCTTCAGCTTTTCATAGAGCCGCTTCAGCTCCGAATCGGTCAGAGCATGGCGGGCCAGGGTTTCGCCGGTTTTGAGGTCCAGCACCTGAGCCCCGGTGCAGGTGACGGTGTAGCGCATCATGGGCAGGGCTTCCACCAGCTCCGGGAACTCCGACAGAAACCGGCCGGTGGAGATGACGATCTCCACACCCCGGTCCGCCGCTTGCCGCAGCGCGTCCAGGGTCCCCGGCGTCAGCTCCTTTTTGCTGTTCAAAAGCGTGCCGTCGATGTCAATGCCAATGAGTTTGATGGCCATAAGGGCCTCCTGTTGCGTATATTTTTTGACGCTGATCGGTTTCCATCAGCAAACCGAGAAATTGGGATTTGACGATGTGATGTATCGCCAATGTAGGGCGCGGCGACCCGACGCGCCGTTGGGCAGTCGGAGCCGGGACGCAGCTGCGTACAGCGGCACGTCCAGTGGCCGTGCCCTACAAAAAGCTGTACATCAACAAATCCCAATTTCCCACGCTGCTGACGGACTGGGAGCGTTTATCCGTGGAACACATACTTGTCCAGCCGGTGGAAGGCTTCCTCCACCAGACTGCGGGGCAGGGCCAGGTTCATGCGGATGTGGCAGGGACCGTGGAAGGGACGGCCGTCCTGCCAGATGACGCCCACCTCCGCGCCCATTTCCAGCAGACGGTCCAGGGTCACGCCGTGGTCCCGGCACCATTGGGTGCAGTCCAGGAACAGCATGTAGGTGCCCTGGGGCTTGGTGACCTGGACGCCGGGGAAGTGCTGCGCAATATAATCGCAGGCGAAGTCCACATTGCCGCCCAGTACCCGGCACAGCTGGTCCACCCATTCCCGGCCCTCCGGGCTGTAGGCCCCCATCAGGGCGTGCATGGACAGAACGTTCATGCTGTCGTAGTGGCTCAGAGAGGATTCCTTTTTGATCCGGTCCCGGAGCCAGGGATTGCAGATGATGTGGTAGCTGCCCACCAGGCCCGCCAGGTTGAAGGTCTTGGACGGGGCGTAGAGGGCCACGGTCCGCTGCCGGGCGTCCTCGGACACCGCCTGGGTGGGAATGTGGCGGCCTTCGAGAATCAGATCGGACCAGATCTCGTCGGAGATGACGCAGACATCATTGCGCCGGTAGATCTCCATGGCCTGCTCCAGCTCCCATCGTTCCCAGACCCGTCCGGTGGGATTGTGGGGCGAGCAGAAAATGGCGGTGTGAATATGGTGCTTTTGAATTTTTTCCTCCATGTCGGCAAAATCCATGCGCCAGACGCCGTCCACGTCCTGGACCAGGGGGCTGTGGACGATGCGGTAGCCGTTGTTCCGAAGGCTGCTGGTGAAGCCAATGTAGGTGGGGGCGTGGACCAGGATGCTGTCGCCCTTGGAGCAAAGCACGTTCAATGCGCTGACCACGCCGCCCAGGACGCCGTTCTCATAGCCGATGCAGTCCCTGGTCAGGCTCTCCACCGGCTTGCAGTTCCGGTGCCAGTTTAAGATGGCGTCATAATAGGCGTCGGGCGGGTTAAAATAGCCGAAGGCCGGATGTTGGGCCCGGCGGAGGATGGCCGCCTGGACCGAAGGAGCCGTGGCGAAGTTCATGTCCGCCACCCACATGGGAAGAACGGAAAAGCCGTCCCGTATTTTGACGCCGGGATAGATGGCCGTACCGACGCCGTCCACCGCCAGGGCGTCCTTCCCGGCCCGGTCCATCAGGGTTGTAAAATCGTAAAGCATCGCTGCACTTCCTTCCCGATACGGCTTCATTATATCGAAAAAAGTAGACCAAGGCAATGCATAATTGCAAGATTCTGCGATCAGGAAAACCATGCTTTCCCTGGTGGTGGAGCGGGGGCGGGAGCCTCCATCCCCGGCAAAGGACTTTACGCGCTTTTAATCTGCCGCTCGTAGCAGACTTAACACGGGTAACCTATAATGAAACCGTATGCAAATAAAACGGAACGGATATGAGATCCAGCATGAAAAAAAGAGTTTTGCATTTGGCGGCCTCCCTGGCCGCGTCGCTGGAAGAGCTGGTCCTGGTCAACCCGGACATGGGGCAAAAGGCGCTGCTGCGCTCCGGCCTGAACATCGGCAAGGACGTGATCGGCACCATGAGCAACACCCTGATTCTGGCCTATGTCGGCACGGCCCTGAACACTATGCTCTGCCTGATTGCCTACGGCTACCAGTTCACCCAGCTTCTCTCCTCCGACTACTTAGCCATTGAGCTCTCTCAGGGGCTTTGCGCCACCCTGGGCGTGGTGCTGACGGTGCCGGTCACCGCCGGTATCGCGGCCATCTTGTTCTCCAAGCGGAAAATTCCCGCTTCGCCTCCCTGCGGAAACAAACCCGGGACGGCGCGGCGTTGAAATAGAAACCACAAATAGAAAGGTGAATTGATTGTGAAAATACATCTTGGAAAACGAGTCCTTTCCCTTTTCCTGATCCTGTGCTTGGTTCTGGCCCTGGTCCCCACGGCCCTGGCTGCCGGAGCTGAGGCCAGATCTACCGCTGTCACGGTCGTTGACAGCAAAACTCTCTGGAACTACTATGACTACGAGGAAGACCCGGTGCTCGGCACAGACGCATATGCGCAATATCCCCTCATCAAGCTCTGGGCCTACGGCGTCTTTCTGCTGGACTCCGAGTCCGGCTGGAAGTGGGGCACGGGCAGCTTCGGCGCGAAAAACGGCAAGATCGCCGATCTGGGCGGCGGCTGCACCCCGAACACCCTGCTCAACCAATACAAGGAGAACGGCGACGACATTGAAGCCTACTTCTTTGTGACCACCTTTGATGTTTCCGACGAGCAGCTGGCGCAGACCAAGCAGGTCATCGGTTCCCTGTACTACGATGACAGCGCCATTGTCTATCTGAATAATTCCGTGGTTGCGTCCTTTGAAGCGCCGGACGATGCCTTTACCGCCAACATGGTTTACGGCGGCTCCAACGCCTCCGCGCCGAAGCTGGGCGAGTTCACCCTGACGGACAACAGCGCGCTGAAGTCCGGCACCAACGTTCTGGCCGTGGAGATCCACCAGGGCCGCGCGAGCAGCTCGGATATCTACTTTGATTTCGTGTCTCTCCAGCTCTCCAGTGAGGCGCCTGACCTTGACCTGCCCTTTGAGCAGGACACCGCCACCATCTACCGCACCGTGGAGCAGAGCGAGGAGCCCGCCAAGCTGCTGATCGACCAGGTGTACGGCGGCGGCGGCAAGGGCGACACGCCCATCTCCAACAGTTTTGTCGAACTGTACAATCCCAATGACGAGGCTGTTGCTTTGACTGGCTACACGCTGGTCAACGGTGCCGACGCGCTTGATCTGACCGGCACCATTCCTGCCAAAGGTTCTTATCTGATCGTGGGTGCGGCAGAGTCCACCTCCGATGACTATCTGACCTACGACCTGCCCACGGCCGACCAGACCTGCAGCTGGACCATCAGTAACAAGAACTACACCATCAAACTGATGAACGGTGAGACCGAAATCGACTCTGTTACAGCGAATGAGGATGTTGCTGCGGTCAAAGTTTCCAAGCAAAAGTCCCTGAAGCGTAGCAACCACGCCGATACCGATACCAACAACGACTTCCAGATCATTGTCTGGGAGAAGAGCGAGGTCACTGTGGACCAGGGTTATGTGACCGCCAACGCTCCCCGCAACAGCCAGGGCGAGATGGGTAAAGTCCACGGCGCTTCCACCGAGCCCGTCTACACCCCCGTGGAGGCCGCTGACACCCGCGTGAACGGCTATTATGACGAGACCGGCTCCCTGAAGCTGGAGCTGGCGGGCCGCTACAACTCCGGGGCCATGAACGCCGACGGCGGCAGCCTGGAGATTGTGCAGTACAACCCCGTCAACGGCTATGCCTACGCCGTCAGCGGCGTCAAGGGGACACTGATCGCCGTGGATCTCAACGGAAAGCTGGACGGCAACACCGTTGTGGCCCTGAACGGCACGGAATACAATGTCAAGTCCCTGGTGAAGGGCTTTGCCTACGGCGACATGACCTCCGTGGCAGTTTCCCCCGACGGCAGCAAGCTGGCCGTGGCGATCCAGGCCGAGAACTACGCGGACAACGGCGTGGTGGCCCTGTTCGCCTGCAATCCTAACGGCTCTCTGGAGCTGCTCTCCACCGTTTCCGTGGGCGTGCAGCCCGACATGGTGACCTTCGCGGACAATTTCACCGTCCTCTCCGCCGATGAGGGCGAGCCTCGGAACGGCGCGAATGCCGCCGATCCCAAGGGCTCCGTATCCATCGTCACCATCGGCGCGGACAACGCTTTGACCGCCAACACCGTGACCTTTGACAGCTTCGATGCCCAGCGGAGTGCGCTGACCGCCGCCGGAGTGCTGATTCAGAAGAACACCCTGCCCTCCACCGACTTTGAGCCGGAATACATCGCCGTCTCCGGCAACACCGCCTATGTTTCCCTCCAGGAGGCCAACGCCATCGCCGTGCTGAATATCGCATCCGGTGAATTTACCGGCGTGTACCCCCTGGGCTTCCAGGATTACAGCGTGACCAAGGTCGATCTCCAGAAAAATGGCACCGTCGAGCTGGACAACTACGATAACGTATACGGCATCAAGATGCCAGACGGCATTGCCGTGACCACCATCGGCGGCAAGACCTACCTGCTGACCGCCAACGAGGGCGACAGCCGCGCCGACTGGGACGGCCTGGACAACGAGGTGGAGAGCAAGGCCTCCCCCACCGGCAATGTGACCCTGGACGCAAAGGTCGTCTGGTTCAACGCCACCATGTGGGACGGCCTGGACACCAGCAAGGCCTATGTGTTCGGCGGCCGCTCCTTCTCCATCTACGAGGTGACGGCCACGGGCCTGAACCTGGTCTACGACAGCGGCAGCGGCTTTGAGGAAATCACCGCCGCACAGCTTACCGGTTACTTCAACGCCTCCAATGACAAGACCAGCCTGGACAACCGTTCCGGCAAGAAGGGTCCCGAGCCGGAGAGCGTCGTCACCGGCGTGGTCAACGGCAAAACCTACGCCTTCATCGCCCTGGAGCGCATCGGCGGCGTCATGGTCTATGACATCACCAACCCCGCCAAGACGGAATTTGTCAACTACATCAACTCCCGCGAATTTGAAGCCGCCATTCAGGGCGATGTCTCCCCCGAGGGCCTGTGCTTCGTCTCCGCCGCGGACAGCAAGACAGGCAATGCCCTGCTGCTGACGGCCTGTGAGGTCTCCGGCACCCTGGCGGTCTATGAGCTGACGGGCACCCAGGAAAAGGACGAGCCCCAGAAGCCTAGCTCCGGCAGCACCAGCACTAGCACCAGCGGTAGCACCACCACGACCACGCCTTCCACCGGCTTTGTGGACGTCCGGCCCGGCGACTACTACAATGACGCGGTCCTGTGGGCCGTGGAGCAGGGGATCACCACCGGCACCACCGCTGTGACCTTCTCCCCTGCCGATGGCTGTACCCGCGCCCAGGCCGTCACCTTCCTGTGGAGAGCCATGGGCTGCCCCGAACCGGCCAGCGCAGTCAACCCCTTCACGGATGTCAGCAAGACTGCCTATTATTACAAGGCTGTCCTGTGGGCTGTGGAGCAGGGGATTACCACCGGTACCAGCGAAACTGCCTTCTCGCCGGACGCCGTCTGCACCCGGGCCCAGATCGTCACGTTCCTGTGGCGTTTGGACGGCGCCAAAGCGGGCAATGGGGCGAACCCGTTCACCGATGTGGCAAAGGACGCCTACTATTATGACGCAGTCCTGCGGGCCGTGGCCGAAGACGTGACCAGCGGTACCTCCGCCGCCGCGTTCAGCCCCAACACTGCCTGCACCCGAGCCCAGATCGTCACCTTCCTGTACCGCGATTTGGCATAACAGAATGAACAACCCCCAGACCGAAGCCCGGTCTGGGGGCTGTTATGTAAATGAAGAATGAAGGATGAATAATTGAGGTATTTTCCATCGGAAGATCATTTAAAATTGTCCGAAGGACACCACAGCTATTCATCATGCATTATATTACCCCATGCTCGCAAGCTTTAGCGTCCCATTCTGCCGCGCCAGGTCCATCAGGGCGCGGTTTGGCTCGTTCATGGGGCCGAATTCCGTCAGGGGACAGAGAACCTGATTGCAGGTTTCCAGAATGGCTTTTGCCTGTTTGAAGGCTTCTTCCCCGATGGGCCGGAAGGGACGCTCGGAGATCACCTGCGCCGCCAACGCCTTCGCCACGGGGTAGTCCACATCGTTTTCCTGGAGGACGCCCGCCGCGAAGGGGATTCCCTTCCGCTGGAGCTGCCGGTACCATGGGATGCCGCTGCCGCCGCCTCCGATGACGAAGACCTGAGGCGTTCCCCGGACCGGCTCCAGCTCCAGACAGCCGAACTCCGCGTTGTAGCTGCCCCGGGTGACGCCGAACAGCGTGGGAACGTAGTCCGATGTGAAGATTTCTTCCGGCGGGCCGTACCGCGCAATGACGCTGCCGTGGACGCATACCACATAGTCCGACACCTTCTGGGCCAGATCCAGCTCATGGAGCGACATGACCACGGCCAGCTGCCGCTGCCGGACCATGTCCTTGAGAATGGTCAGCAGCTCCAGCTTGTGGCGGATGTCCAGGAAGGAGGTCGGTTCGTCCAGCACCAGAACCTCCGGCTCCTGGCAAAGGGCCCGGGCCAACAGGACCCGCTGCCGCTGGCCGTCGCTGATTTCCGTGAAGCTCCGGTCCGCCAGGTCCTCGCCGTGGACCAGGGCCAGGGCTTCGTGCACCTTCTGCCGGTCCTCCGCCGACAAAATGCCCAGGCGTCCGGTGTAGGGATAGCGGCCGGTGCCGACCACGTCCCGGCAGGTCATCAGCTCCGGGTGGATCCGCTCGGTCATCAGCACCGACAGCCTTGTGGAGATCTCCTTTTCGGACATCTTTGCCATGACCCGGCCGTCCAGATAGACCGTGCCGCCCAGGAGCTTCAATTGCTGAATGAGACTTTTCAAGATGGTGGATTTCCCGGAGCCGTTGGGACCGATGAGGGTCAAAATTTCTCCCCTTCGGACCTGGAGGGCAATGTCCCGAATCAGGGCCTTCCCGTTGTAGCCCACGGTCATATGGTCGGTGGAGAGATAGTATTCATCCATACAGAATCACCTCCCGGAAATGGAGGGGCGGCTATCAGCCGCCCGCTGTGAAAGCGCTCGCACTGTAGGGCGCGGCGACCCGACGCGCCGTTGGGCAGCTGGTTGCAGGAAGCGTCTGCCTGCAAGCGGCACGTCCGGTGGCCGTGCCCTACAGAGGACTTTTTTGTTCACCGTAGTGGTATGTCACATGGCTTTTCCCTTCTGCCGGATCATCATGTAAATGACCACCGGCGCGCCGAAGACGGCGGTGATGGTGCTGATGCTCAGCTCTGTGGGCGCGAAGACGGTCCGGGCGATCAGGTCGCAGAACAGGCAGAACACCGCGCCGCCCAGGAAGCAGGCGGGAATGATGAGAATAGGCCTGGCCGTTTTGAACAGGCTTTTGATCAGGTGCGGCACGGCGATGCCCACAAAGGAGATGGGCCCGGCGAAGGCCGTGACGCAGGCGGAGAGTACGCTGGACAATAAAATTAGCAGGACCCGGAAGAGGGGTATGTTGACGCCCATGTTCTGGGCGTAGACCTCTCCCATCTGGTAGGCCCCGATGGGCTTGGACAGCAGGAACGTCAGAATCAGCGTCGCCGTCACCACCAGAAACATGACCTTTACATTGCTCCAGGACATGCCGGAAAAGCTGCCCAGGGACCAGTTGTGGAGGTTCACAATGTTGGAGTCGTCGGCGAAGGTCACCACAAAATCCGTGACGGCGGAGCAGATGTAGCCGATCATGACGCCGCAGATGACCAGCATGGACATTTTCTTGACCTTTTGGGAGATCAGCAGAATGAAGCCCATGGACAGCATGGCGCCCAGAAAGGCCGCCAGAATCAGCACCAGAGAGTCAGCCGTCAGGCCGCGGCTCAGGAGAAAGATCATGGCCAGCGACACCGCCAGCTTGGCTCCGGAGGAAATGCCCAGGACGAAAGGACCGGCGATGGGATTGGCGAAGAAGGTCTGGAGCAGGAAGCCGGACACCGACAAGGCCCCGCCCAGCAAAATGGCCGCCAGAATCCGCGGCAGCCGGATGTTCCAGACAATGTTGGAATTGGTGCCGCCTTTTTCCTGCCCCGACAGAATCCGCATCAGCTCCCCCGGAGACATGGAGACGCTGCCGGCGCAGATATTCCAGACCAGGAATACCACCAAAAGCGCCGCCAACAACAAAAAGGCGGCGCAATAGCGGGAATGGGCGTGTTTCATGTGGTTCACTCCTGTTTGATGGAACCGCCCGGTGGGGCGGTTGGTGAATAATGAATAATGGATAACGAATGATGAATAATTGAGGTATTTTCCTTCGGAAAATCATTTCAATTGTCCCGAAGGGACACCATAATTATTCATTCTTCAATATTCATTATTCATCCTTCATTTGCCCCCAAGGGGGGGGACGCTCATGTGAGCCGGTGCAGATACACGGTCTCCGGGTTTTCTTCTGTCAAAATGGCGTGCAGATCCGCGATCAGGTCGCCCAGACCCAGGCTCTCCTGGAACAGGTTCTTTCCGGTGCACCAGACATTTCCCGTTTCCAGGGCCTTGAAATCCGCCAACAGCTCGCTTTTGGCCAACAGATCGTCCATGGTTTCCAGCTCCCCGTCGATGGTGCTGTTGTAGATCAGCACGTCCGCGTCCCGGGCCGCCGCGTAGAAGGCCTCCATCTGCATGTTCATGGTGGACAGGGCGTTGTCCTCCGCGTCCGTGTCCTGGGGCAGATACACGCCCCCGGCCAGGCCAATGGACTTGGCGATATAGTCGCCGGGCTTCCGAACGTTGACGGCCCCGGCGGAGGTGATGTAGAAAAAGGCCACGGTCTTGCCGGTGCCCTCCTGCTCCAAAATGGGAGCCAGGGTCTCCATCTGCCGGTCAAAGAAGGCTTCGGCTTCCGTCTCCTTGTCCAGGAGCGCGGCATAGAGCTTGATCCATTCCATCCTTCCCAGAGGATGGCTCTCGTAGCTGGACCGCTCCACCAGCACCGGAATGCCGAACCGCTCCAGCTGCTCCTGGACCTCCGGCGTGTGGTAGATCATGGTGGATTCCACCGCCAGATCGCAGCCCTGGGAGAGAATCAGCTCGTAATCCGGCGCGCTGTATTTGCCCGCGTAGGTCATCCGGCCCGCTTCCATGGCTTCCCGGGCCTCTGCAATGTACCATCCGGCGGCGTCGGTGCCGGACAGGGTGACGGCGCCGACGGCGTCCAGCTCCCGGAACAGGTCCATGGCGGAGGTCGCCACCAGATAGATGTGGTCCAAGGGCTGCTGCAAAACGGTCATATCCGCCGGGCTTCCGGTGGGAACCGCCGCGTCTGCCGGGACCACCAGATAGGAATCGGTCCCGGCGATGGTGACGGCCTTATAGCCGCCTTCATAATAGTCCACGGCGAACTGATCCGCGTAGAGCAGTTCCATACTGTGGTCCGGGGTCAGACTGTCCCAGGCGATTTCCGTGGGACCCGCCTCCGCCGCGTCCTGCCCGCAGGCGCAGAGCAGGATCAGCAGCAACAGCGGCAGAAGTCGAATCAGCCGTTTCATTCCGCAGTGATGGAGGCGGAATCGAAGTACAGGGTGTACTCGATCTCATGGGGCGTGCTCATGGCCGTGGTGTCGGCGTAATAGGTGACCTTGCGGTCAAAGGCGGCCACGGGAATCTCAAAGGTGGAGCCGCCCTCCAGGGCCAGGGGCAGATACTGCTCGTCGTCCAGCCGCATATAGTCGTAGTTGGAGCTGCTCCAGATAATCGTGGCCCAGGCCATGCCGTTTTCCACCCGGAGCTTGGCCGGGGATTCCACGCTGGCCTTGCCGGAGCCGCCCTCCAGCCGGACCTCCACGGTGTAATTGCCGTCGGCCAGGCCCAGGCGCTCCGCCGTGACAAACAGGCTGGGATCAAAGGCCTCCGCAGGCAGAGAATCCGCCCGGAACACCAGGGTCCGGTCGTACCACAGCTCCTTGCTCTTGCTGTAGGCCGCGCAGGCAATGCCCATGTCCAGAGCCTCCACGGGGACCGTAAAGGTGTGGGTGCCGTCGGGCTGCGCCTCAAAGGGGATGCAGTCTTCCTCACCGGCCGCCGCGGCCTCCTCGCCAGCGCCCATGAAGACCTTCAGGTAGCCCGTGCCGCCCATGTGCATGACGGCGGTCATCTGGCCGTTCTCCACCGTCAGCTCACACTGGGTGATCTTGAACATGGAGGAGCTGGAATCCACCGTGACCTGGTAGACGCCGTCCTGGAGAGAAACGCCGTAGATGGGCACCATGTCCGCCTCTACCACCTCTTCCACGGTGGTCATCTGACTGGCGTCGGCCACCTGGCTGCCGGGCCCGGCGGCGGGTTCTTCCGCGGGGGCTTCTGCCACAGGGGCCTCTTCCGCAGGGGCCTCCGCCGCAGGCGTTTCCGCGACAGGCACCGTCTCCACACCGCAGCCCGCGGTCAGCAGCAGGACCGCGACCAGGACCAAAATCAAAAGGGTTTTCAAGTGTTTCATGGTGATGCACCTTCATAAAAATTCCACCGTGCCTTTTGGAACGTTGCCGCACAAGCAATTGCCGGATCAAGGGCTCCAAGTCCCACCGTAGGGCGCGGCGACCCGACGCGCCGTTGGACAGCTGGTTCAAACATACAGCTGCCTACCGGCGGCACGTCCAGTGGCCGTGCCCTACAGTGGATTGCGATGGTTTATAATTTCTTACTTTTCCATGGCAGCCTGGGCGTGGGCTACCAGCAGGTTCTGAATGGCTTCCAGCTCACCGAGGCCGTTGACCAGGCACTGGACTTCGTAACCGGCGTCCTCAAAAATGGTCTTCCAGGAGTCTCCCTCGTCACCGGCCATGTCATTGTTGGCGTGGTCGCCGGCCACGATCATCAGGGGCCGCAGGATTACCCGCTCATAGTCGCCCGCCTGGACCAGGGCCAGCACATCCTCCACGGAGGGTTCGGCCTCCACGGTGCCGATGTAGTAGTTGGCGTAGCCCGCCTCGGTCAGAAGCTGCTGCATCCGGGCGTACACGCCGTTGGAGTCGGCCTCCGTGCCGTGACCCATGAAGCAGATGGCAGTCTTGCCGTCGTCATAGGAGGCGGTGGCCTCCACAATGGCGTTCAGCACGATCTGGAAGTCCTCGTCGGAGGTCAGCAGGGGCTCGCCGACGGAGATGGAATCAAAGGCGTCGGCGTACTGGGCCACTTCGCTGATGAGATCGTTGTACTCAAAGCCGTTCATCAGATGGGTGGGCTGGACCAACAGCTCCTTGACGCCGTTGGCCACGGCCCGGTCCAGGGCCTCGCCCACGTTGTCAATGACCTCGCCGTCGCGGCTCTTCACATGGTTGATGATGATCTGGCTGGTGAAGCCGCGGCGAACGGCGTATTCCGGGAAGGCCGCTTCCATGGCTTCCTCAATGGCGCCGATGGTCAGGCGGCGGTTGTCGTTGTAGCTGGTGCCGAAGCTGACCACCAGCAGCTCCTTCTCGCCGATGCCGTCCTGGTTCCGGGGATTGTCCAGAGAGGCGTCGCCGGTGTCATAATTTTCCTCGTCCGCTTCTTCCACGGGTTCCGGTTCCGCCGGGACCTCTGTGGTTGGAGCGGAAACCGGTTCCTCCGCCGGTGCCTCCTGGCTGCCGCAGCCTGCCAGCAGAGAGACCAGCAGGACCGCCGCCAAAAGCAGGGCAATCCACTTTTTCGTGTTCATGCATATTCCTCCTTCAAATGATTCTGATGTATAAAAAAGTTGCACATCAGCCATGGAATGATACAGGAACATGCATAAAAAACGTGGCCATCCGAAGATGACCACGGGAACCGACATGTACGGTGAGAAGGTACGACCAATTCCTCGTGATCTGAAATATGCCGAACGCATATTCCTGTACCAGCATCCGGCAGGTTTCCTGACTCGTAAGTCATCACGCTGCATCGCCTTCCCAAGTTGCCTCAGTGACTGCCGTTTCCGGCAAAGATGCGCGCTCGTTACATACAGTGACGAGATCGTACAGGCCTTTCACCTGTTTCCCTATTATCCGTTCCGCTCCCGAAGGAAGCGAACGGCACCGAATACTCTATTCAATTGATACATTATATATAGCACAGATCCCCTTCCGATGCAAGTTTTTTTTGCACCGGCGTGCGGTCAATAACCGCCCCTGCTTATGCGCGGTCAAACTGCGCCTCGTAGAGCTGCCGGTAGAAGCCGTTCTGGGCCATGAGTTCCCGGTGGGTGCCCTGCTCCACCACCTGGCCGTCCCGCATGACCAGAATGTGATCCGCGGACTGAATGGTGGAGAGCCGGTGGGCGATGACGAAGCAGGTCCGGCCCTGCATCAGCTCCTGCATGGCCGCCTGAATCTGCTGCTCCGTCTGGGTGTCCACGTTGGAGGTGGCCTCGTCGAGAATCAGC
Organism: uncultured Clostridia bacterium; assembly: GCA_945918815.1. GTDB lineage: Bacteria > Bacillota > Clostridia > Oscillospirales > Oscillospiraceae > Avoscillospira. The sequence continues at coordinate 7,284 of CAMEIU010000003.1, read as the reverse complement.
ATGGGCGCGTCCAGCAGCATGGCCCGGGCGATGGTCAGAAGCTGCTTCTGGCCCTTGGAGACGCCCGCGCCGTTGTCGGAAAGGATCGCCTGGTAGCCCTCCGGCAGGCGGTCGATGTAGGAGTGAATCTTGGCGGCCTTGGCGGCCCGGACCACCTCGTCCAGGGTGGCCCCCTCTTTCCCGTATGCCAGGTTGTCATAGATCGAGCCATAGAACAGCCAGGTGTCCTGGAGGACCATGGAGAAGGCGCTGCGCAGGGAATGGCGGGTCAGCTGCCGGATATCGTGGCCGTCCACATAGATTCCGCCGCCGTCCACGTCGTAGAAGCGCATCAGGAGGTTGATGAGGGTGGTCTTGCCCGCGCCGGTGGGGCCGACGATGGCGGTCAGGGAGCCGGGCTTGGCGTGGAGGCTCAGGTCCTTCAGAATGGGCTTGCCCGGCTCGTAGGAGAAGTCCACATGGCGGAACTCCACGTCCCCTTGGACGTGGGTCAGCTCCAGGGCGCCGGGGGCGTCGGGCGTGTCCGGCTGGGCGTCGATGAGGCCGAAGACCCGTTCCGCCGCCGCGAAGGCGCTTTGCAGCTCGGCGATGATGTTGGCCGTCTCGTTGATGGGGCCGGAGAACTTGCGGGAGTACTGCACGAAGCTGATCTCGCCCCGCAGGAACAGCAGCGCGCCGCAGACGCAGACCAGGGTCAAGGAGACGTTGTTGATAAAGGTGACGGAGGGCCCGGTGACGGTGCCGTTGGCCTCAGCCACGGTGTAGGCGTCCACGGCGGCCCGGTTCTTTTCGTCAAACCGCTCCAGCACCGCGTCCTCCCGGCCATAGGCCCGGATGGTCTTCTGACCGGAGAGCATTTCCTCCACAAAGCCGTTGAGCTCCCCCAGCTTGGCGCTGCGCTTGCGGAACAAGGGCCGCACCCGCCGGGTCAGCCAGCGGATGAACAGCACCGTGCAGGGCACCGTGACCAGGAAGATCAGCACCAGCTTCGGCGCAATGGTCATCATCATGACGAAGGAGACAATGACCGTGATGCCGCTCTGGAGAATCTGCAGCAGGTCCGAGGAAAGAGATTGGGTGATGGTGTCCACGTCATAGGTGACGATGCTGATCAGATTGCCGGTCTGATGCCGGTCGAAGAAGCCCACGGGCAGGGCCATGAGGTTTTCAAAGATGTCGTGGCGCATCTGCTGGGACACGGCCCGGGACAGGCGGATCATGACCAGATTCAATAGATACGTCAGGCCGGTGGATAAAATGTAGAACAGGGCCATGAGGACGGCGCAGCGGTACACGGTGTCAAAATCCACCTGCCCGGCCCCCAGATCGATGGCGTTGATGGCCTGGCCGGAGAGCTTCGGTCCGTAGAGGGACAGCAGGCTGCTGGAGCCGGAGAGCAGCAGGGCCAATACCAGCAGCAGCCGGTCCCGGCCCAGATAGGACCAGAAGCGGCGCAGCAGGGTCCCCTTGGACACAGTCAGGTCCCGGGGCCTGGTGGAAACGGGCTTTTTCATACGGCCGCCTCCTTCCCTTCGCCCATCTGGGCCTGGGCGATGCGGCGGTATTCCGGGCAGCGTTCCATCAATTCCAAATGGGTGCCATAGCCCAGGACCTGCCCGTCGGAGAGCATCAGAATGTGGTTGCAGTGGCGGATGGAGCTGACCCGCTGGGCCACCAGGACCGTGGTGACGGCGCCGTAGTTCTGCCGGAGGGCCTGCCGCAGCTGGGCGTCGGTGCGGTAGTCCAGGGCGGAGGAAGCGTCGTCCAATACCAGAATCTCCGGGGTTCCCGCGAGAGCCCGGCCGATCAGAAGCCGCTGCTTCTGGCCGCCGGACAGGTTGTTGCCCCGGACTGCCACAGTGGCCTGGAGACCGCCCTCTTTTTTCTCGATAAAGTCCCAGGCCTGGGCGTCTTCGGCGGCGCGGCGGAGGGCGGCGTCGTCCAGATTGCGGAAGAACCGCAGGTTGTCCGCAATGGCCCCCTCGGCCACGAAGTCGTTCTGGAATACCACCCCAAACTTGGCCCGCAGCTCGTCGTTGGGAATGGTGCGAATGTCCCGGCCGTCCAGGAGGACGGCGCCGGAATCCGGGTCATAGAGCCGGAGCAGCAGGTTTAGTACCGTGGACTTGCCTGCGCCGGTGGGGCCCAGGATGCCCAGGCTCTCCCCGTGGAGCAGCCGGAAGCTCAGATGGCTCAGGTTGGTCCCCACGCCGGTGTAGGAGAAGGTCACGTCCCGGAACTCGATGTGGGCCGGGGCTTCCTCCGGCTTGTTCTCCTGGGGCAGCACAAGGAGGTCCGGCGGCGTCTCCAGGGCGTCGGCCACTCTTCGTGCGCTGGCCTCGCCCTTGGACCAGATGACAAAGATCCGGGTGACGCCCAGCATGGCGTTGAGAATCATGACAAAATACTGCAAAAAGGCCACGATGACGCCGCTCTGGCATTGGCCGCCGTTGACCCGGAAGGCCCCCGCCACCACTACCAAGGTCAGGCCCAGATTCAGCACCAGGGAGGCGGAGGGGTTGGTCAAAGAGCTGATGAATCCGGCCTTCTGGTCCAGATGGGTCAATTCCCGGTTCACCTGTCGGAACCGCTCTTTTTCATAGTCCGTCTTGCTCAATGCCTTGATGACCCGGATGCCGGTGATGTTTTCCTGGAGGACCCGGACCATGTTGTCCAGCACCGACTGCTCCTGGGTGTAGAGGGGCACGCTGGTCTTGGTGACGAAATAGACGATGAGGCCGATGACCGGCAGCAGGCCGATGAGCACCAGGGCCAGGGGCGCGTCCATGGTCAGCATCATAAAAATACCGCCCACCAATAAAATCGGCGCACGGACGCCCAGCCGCTGGATTCTGGCCAGCAGCTGGTTGATATGATAGGTGTCGCTGGTCAGCCGGGACTCGGCGGAGGAAACGGTCAGCCGATCCAGCTGCCGGGCGGAGAGACGGCTCAGCCGCTCAAACAGGTCGTGGCGCAGCTTCTCCGTGATCTTGCCGGAGCTGACGGCGGACATGCGGTTGGCCAGAATGTTCAGCAGCAGGCAGCCAAAGGCGCACAGCAGCATGCCTCCGCCGTAGAGGAAAATGGCGCTCCGGCTGCCGGTGGGGACGATGTCGTCCAGAATGATCTCCATGAGGTACGGCACAAACAGCTCCATGACCGCGCCCAGGAGCTTGATGACCATGGTCAGCACGATAAAGGCCGCATAAGGCCGGATATACCGCCCAATTCGCGCCATATTTCCCGACCTCCCCGGAATTTTGATAATGGCTATCGGCTTCGCCCGGCAAATTGGAATTTGGCACGTTGTTGCACCGCCTATGTAGGGCGCGGCGACCCGACGCGCCGTTTGGCAGTTGGCTCCGGGATGCAGCTGCCTGCATGCGGCACGTCCAGTGGCCGTGCCCTACAGAAGGCTGCATATCAAATTCCAATTTCAGACCGGATAAGCGGCATAACCTTGTTTATTATATGGGAAAGCGGCCGGTTTGTAAAGGGAAAGCAGCCTGGGTGCGGCGGGCTACGACAGGGTGATATACTCCATGGGATTGACCGTGCTGCCGTTGACGGAGATCTCAAAATGCAGGTGAGGCCCGGTGGAGTAAACGCCGGTGGAGCCGACATAGCCGATGATTTGACCCTGGGAGACGGAATCGCCCGGGGCGACGATGTAGTTGGTCATGTGGCCGTAGAAGCTGCCGTAGCCGCTGCCATGGCTCAGGGACACATAGTAGCCGTAGGCGTCAGAGTAGGACGCGGCCACCACGACACCCGCCGCCGTGGCGCAGATGGCGGTACCCTGGTTGGCCGCCAGGTCCACACCGGTGTGGAAGGACTCTGTCTTCTTGATGGGATGGATCCGCCAGCCGTAGGCGTCGGTCACAAAGGCCCCGGCGGGCAGGGGAGAGAGGAAGCCGGAGACGCTGGGGGTGACGTCAGTCCCGGCGGACGGGCTGCCGCCCGCCAAGTTGTAGGCGTTAGCCTGGGCCAGCCTTGCCGCGTCCTCGGCGGACAAGGCCGCTTCATAGGCCTGCTGGGCGGCCCGGATTTCCTCGGACATGGCCTCCTGGGCGTCCAGACCGGCCAGATAGGCGTCGGTCAAATTCGCCTCGTCTTCCGCCAGCTGGAGCAGCAGCCGGTCCGCCTCGGCCCGCTGATCCCGGAGGGTTTCCTCCAGCCGGTCCAGCTCGTCCTTGGCCGCCTGCTGCTCTTCCAGGGCCTGCCGCAGCGATTCCCGCTCGGCCTGCACCATCCGGGCCTGCTCCTCCAGTTGGTCCAGCATGTCCCGGTCCGCCCGGGCGATCTCCTGAATCATGTCAATGCGGTCCAAAAGGTCGGAAAAGCTGCTGGCCTGGAACAGAATGGACCAGTAGGACACGGTCCCCGATTCCTCCATGGCCCGCAGGCGGACCTGATAGGTCTCGTTCATCCGGGCCTGCTCCGCCAGGGCGTCCTCCAATTCCGACTGCTTTTGGGCGATCAGCAGGCTGTATTGCCGGAGCTGCTGGTTGGCGTTCTCCAGCTCCGCCTGGGTCATGTGGATACGCTGGTCGATGGCGGACTTCTGCCGGACTGTGGATTGGGTCTCGGCCGCGTTGGCCGCCAGCTGCTCCTCCAGCGCCGCGTTCTGATCCTGGAGCGCCTGGGCCTGGGCCTTCAAATCGTCCAGCTCCGTCCGAATCTCGGCGGAGGACCTGGCGGCAGCCGGAACGACCAGCAGAACGCACAGCAGCAAAAGAAAAAGCCGTCTTACCTTCATGAAAATCCCTCCTGGATGGATTTACCCCTATAGACGACTTTTTCTCATCTATGGTTCTTTTGCCTGTTTCTTTTTTGTCATTTTTTTTGTATACTGTAAGCAAAACGCGGATCGCCGTACAAATTGGGATTGTGACTATCTGGTTAAGCAAGCGACAGCAAACTTCTTGCAAGTGTTCCAAAAACGCTGTCATTGCGCGCCAGCACCTTACATCGATAAATCCCGGTTATGATTATCGGTTTGAGTAAGCACACGAATTTTTATGACAGGGTTCTGTCTCACACTGTCATTTCTGTGAAATCGCACAATGCCCACTGTAGGGCGCGGCGACTCGACGCGCCGTTTGGCAGCCGGTTCCATGACGCAGTGCCTACAGGCGGCACGTCCAGTGGCCGTGCCCTACATAAGCTTTTTCGCAACCATGACAGCGTCTTTGGATCCCTTGCAAGATAGTTGCCCTTGCTTATTTATCCCGATAGACATAATCTCGATTTGCATGTGTGATACAGGAGGCATATCATGGAGAAAATCGCCAGCTTTACCATCGACCATCTCAGGCTGCTGCCCGGCGTTTATGTGTCCCGGAAGGACCATGCGGGGGACGCGGTCATCACCACCTTCGACCTGCGCATGACCCGGCCCAACTTTGAGCCGGTCATGAACACGGCGGAGGTCCACACCATCGAGCATCTGGGCGCCACCTTTCTGCGGAATCATCCGGTCTGGAAGGACCGGACCGTCTATTTCGGCCCCATGGGCTGCCGGACCGGCTTCTATCTGCTGCTGGCCGGAGATTATGAATCCCGGGACATCGTGCCCCTGGTGACGGAGATGTATGAATTCATCCGGGACTTCCGGGGCGAGGTCCCCGGCGCCGCCGCCAAGGACTGCGGCAACTATCTGGACATGAACCTGCCCATGGCCAACTACCTGGCAAAGCGGTATCTGGAGCAGGCCTTGTACGGTATCACGGAGGAGCGATTGGTCTATCCCGAATAAAGAAAACGCCTTGTGCCCCCTTTGAGGGGGCGTAGGGGCGGCTATCAGCCGTCCGTTTTCCAAGTTCGCAGCGCAGAAGCGGACGGCTGATAGCCGCTTCCACAGATCCATTTTTGACAGGAGGATTTTATGAACATCATCGGCATCATCGGAGCCATGGAAAAGGAAGTGGAGACCCTGAAGGCGGCCATGGCGGGCGCGTCGGTGGAAACCCACACCGGCATGGCGTTTTATCATGGAAATTTGAACAGCGCAGAGGTCGTGGTGGTCCAGTGCGGCGTGGGCAAGGTCAATGCGGCCTTGTGCGTGCAGATCCTGGCGGATCTGTACCACGTGACCCACATCATCAACACCGGCATCGCCGGTTCCCTGGATGCGGCGTTGGACATCGGCGACGTGGCCATTTCCACGGACCTCATGTATCATGATTTCGACACCACTGCCTTCGGCTATCCCTGGGGCAAGGTGCCGGGCCTGGACGTGGACGCCTTCCCGGCGGACGAGGGGCTGGCTTCTCTGGCGGAGCAGGTCTGCAAAGAGCAGGGCGTGGGCTGTAAGCGGGGCCGCATCGTCTCCGGCGACCAGTTTATCGCCTCGGAGGCGCAGAAGGATGTCATTCTGGGCCACGTGGGCGGCCTCTGCACGGAAATGGAGGGCGCGGCCATCGCCCACGCCGCCTACCGCAACGGCATCCCCTTCGTGGTCATCCGGGCCATCTCCGACAAAGCCGACCACTCGGCGGAAATGGACTATCCCACCTTTGAACGCCAGGCGGCCCAACGCTCGGCCAAGCTGGTGGAAGAACTGGTGCAGAGAATCTGACAGTACGAATGAATCATGAATAATGAATGATGAATAATTGAGGTATTTTCCTTCGGAAAATCATTTCAATTCGTCCGAAGGACACCACAATTATTCATTCTTCACTATTCATCATTCATTAAAAATCCCCCGGACGTCCTGCGGCGTCCGGGGGATCGGTTTTATTTGAGAATGGGATCAATACATTCCGCCTGCACCGGCAGCGGCGGCGGCAGCGGCCGCGTCGGCTGCGGGATCGGGCTTGTCGGTGACCAGGGACTCGGTGGTCAGGACGCAGGCGGCGATGGAGGCTGCGTTCTCCAGTGCGGAGCGGGTGACCTTGGTGGGATCCACAATGCCGCTCTCGATCATGTCGGCGTAGGTCTCGGTGTAGGCGTTGAAGCCATAGCCGACCTTCTCGCTGCTGTGGATCTTATCGAAGACGATGGAGCCGTCCACACCGGCGTTCTCGGCGATCTGACGGACAGGAGCCTGCAGGGCCTTGGCCACGATCTGGGCGCCGGTCTTCTCGTCGCCGGACAGGGTGGCGACCAGGGCTTCCACGGCGGGGATGGCGTTGACATAGGCGGTACCGCCGCCGGCCACGATGCCTTCCTCCACGGCGGCACGGGTGGCGTTCAGGGCGTCCTCCACGCGGAGCTTCTGCTCCTTCATGGCAACCTCGGTCTGCGCGCCGACACGGATGACGGCTACGCCGCCGGACA
>CAMEIU010000002.1 GCA_945918815.1 uncultured Clostridia bacterium | reverse complement strand
AACGGCGCGTCGGGTCGCCGCGCCCTACATTGGCGATACATCACATCAACAAATCCCAATTTTGCAGTTTTGTCTTCCTGGTTTTACGCCTTCCGAATCTGCTCCATCTCCACGCACATGCCGCCGTGTACTCTCGATTCTTCCGCAGCCATGCAGATGAAGTGGCTCTCCATGGAGGCGTCCAGGGAGGTGATGCCGTCGGGGGTTTTGCCCTGAATGTAGTCGAGGAATTCCTCCATCAGGACGGTGTCGCCGCCGGCGTGACCGGTCATGCGCTCTTTTTTCAGGTTGAAGTCGTAGAGGGTGATCTCGCCGTCGAAGGGGCGGACCTCGATGGTGTTGCGGCTCATATCGGCGATCATGGAGCCGTGGGTTCCCATGGATTTGGTGGTCCGGCCGCCGTCGGCGGTGAAGGCGCACATGGTGAAGTTCACCGTCAGACCGCCCTCCATTTCCAGATTGACCACCTGATGGTCCACCACGTTGTTGTCGCAGAAATAGACGCAGCGGCCATAGGGACCGGTCTCGATGGCCTGCCGGATGGTCTCCATGGTGGGATACAGCGCCAGAATGTTGCAGGGCCAATCGTCCTTGCCGTGGGCGATTCCGGTCTGGGGATTGGTGATGTAGATCTTCTCCGCGTCATAGGGGCAGTTCGCCTTGGCATGACAGCCGTCCAGGCACCGCTTGGCCGCGCCCTTGGGGGCATGGTCCGGCGTGAAATGGCCCAGGGAGCCGAAGGACGACACCTTGACGCAGTTCCGCCCCGTCAGCCAGACCATGAGATCCATGTCATGGCAGCATTTTGCCAGAAACATGGGACTGGTGGTCTCGCTGTTTCTCCAGTTGCCCCGGACGAAGCTGTGGACCTGGTGCCAGTAGGTCACGTTCTCAATGCCCTGAATGGCTTGCAGCTCGCCCAACACGCCGCCGTCCAGCACTGCTTTGATCCGGCGGTAGAAAGGCGAGTAGCGCAGCACGTGGCAGACTACCACCTTCCGCCCGGTTCGGTGGGCGGTTTCCAGCAGGGCCCGGCACTGTTGGAGGTCCGGGGAGATGGGCTTCTCCATCAGAATGTCGTAGCCCTTTTCCAGGGCGGGAATGGCGTGGGGCACATGCGGCCGGTCCTGGGTGCAGATAATCAGCACGTCTGCCAGCTTGTCCTGGGCCAGCAGGGCTTCGGCGGAATCGAAACAGCGGTCCACCGGGACAGAAAATGCCTGCGCCACTTCCCGGACTTTGGCCGGGTCCGTATCGGCAATGGCCGTGATTCTGGCTTTGTCCGGCATGGCCTTCAACGCCTGGGCGTAGGCGTCCTTGCCCCGGCTGCCAAGGCCCACAATGGCGACGGTGGTGATGTGATTCATGGTGAAATGTCCTCCCATATTGTATCGCAGTACGATCAAGCAACGCCGTAGGGTCGACCCTACGAAGAATACCCGACACGGGCGTTTTACTTAATTGCCCTGCGCCGCAATCTGCTCCGCCAGGTCGTTGAGGTAGACCCAGCGGTCCATTTTTTCTTCCAGCTGGGCTTCCAGCTGCTCTTTTTTCGTCATGGCCTCCTGCAAGGCCACAAAATCCGCGCCGGAGGCGGAGATGTCCGCTTCGCACTGGGCAATTTGACCCTCCAGGTCCGCAATGACCTGGTCGATGGTCTCATATTCCCGCTGCTCCATGTAGGAGAATTTCAGTTTTTGGTTTTTTGGCTTTGGCTGGGCCTTGGGGGCTGTCGCCTTGGGCTTCTCCGGCTCCACAGGCTGCCGCTTCTTCAGATAGTCTCCATAGTTGCCGCTGTAGCGCAGGACCTCTCCGCCGGGGCGCACCTCAAAAATCTGCGCCGCCACCCGGTCGAGAAAATACCGGTCGTGGGACACGGCCAGAACCGGCCCGGCGAAGCCCTCCAGATAGTCCTCCAGAATGGACAGGGTGGTGATGTCCAGGTCGTTGGTGGGCTCGTCCAGCAAGAGCACATTGGGGGCCGCCATGAGGATGCCCAGAAGATACAGCCGCCGTCGCTCGCCGCCGGACAGGCGGCCGATCTGGATGTGCTGCATGGCCGGGGGAAACAGAAACCGCTCCAGCATCTGCCCGGCGGAGAAGGTGCCCTCCTCTGTGCGGACCTCCCTGGCGATGCCGTGGATAAAGTCCCAGACCGTCTGATTATGGTCCAGCTCCTTGCCCTCCTGGGTGAAGTAGCCGATCTGCACCGTGGCCCCGGTCTCCACGGTCCCATTGTCCGGCTGCAATTTCCCGGCCATCAGGTTCAAAAGGGTGGATTTGCCCGCGCCGTTGGGACCCACGATGCCGATCCGGTCCTCCCGGGTCAGGCGGTAGGAAAAGTCGTTCAAAACCCGTTTGTCCCCGAAGGCCTTGGAGACATGCTCCAGGTTCAAAATCTGCTTCCCCAGGCGGCTGGACAAGGCCCCCATCTGGACGGAATCGTCATACTGGGGCGCTTCCTGGTTTTTCAGGTCTTCGTAACGCTGGATGCGCTCCTTGCTCTTGGTGGTCCGGGCCTGGCAGCCGCGGATGATCCACTGATATTCGTGCCGGAGGATGGTCTGCCGTTTCCGCTCCGAAGCCTCGGCCATTTCCTCCCGCTGGGCCTTCAGCTCCAGGTACTTGGAATAGTTGGCCTCGAAATAGGAGAGCTTGGCCCGGCTCAGCTCGGCGATCCGGGTCGCCACCCGCTCGAGAAAATAGCGGTCGTGGGTCACCATGACGATGCCGCCGGGGAAGGCCTTGAGCCGCTGCTCCAGCCAGGCCACCATGTCGCTGTCCAGATGGTTGGTGGGCTCGTCGAGAATCAGCACGTCTGCGGGCTGCAGCAGCGCCGCCGCCAGAGCCACCCGCTTCCGCTGGCCGCCGGAAAGGATGCCCACTTTGGCTGCCGGGTCCGGAATGCCCAGCTTGTTCAGCATGGACACGGCCTCATAGCTGTGAATCTCCCGGTAGGCCGCGTCCTGGCTCAAAAAGACCTGTTCCAGCACGGTCTTGGTTTCGTCCATGGGGGGATTTTGGGCCAGATACACCACCTGTACGTTGGGATACCGGGTCACGGTCCCGCTGTCCGGCTGGGTCTGCCCGGCAAGACACCGGAGCAGGGTGGATTTTCCGGTCCCGTTGATGCCGATGACGCCGATTTTGTCCCCCGGCTCCAGATAGAGAGAGGCGTCGGAGACCAGCTCCTTGACGCCGTAGTTGATGGATAGATGTTCCGCGGATAAAAGCATATAGTTCGTCCCATCAGATTCCGGCGTACCGCAATCCGAATCAGACGCCGGAACGCGGGATGGATCCCTGCGTTCCGGCATGGGTTCAATCTGTCATTTCTTTTCCGCCAAGCCAGACCTGCCGCAGCTGCAGGTCCGGGGTGCAGACCAGGAAATCGGCCCGGAGGCCCGGGGCAATCTGCCCCACTTCCTGCTCCACGCCGAGAACCTGGGCGGGATTATAGGTCGCCATCCGCACGGCGTCTTCCAGGGGGATTCCCATGGAGACGGTCTGCTTCAGAATGCCGAACAGATGGTTGGCGGACCCGGCGATGGTGCCGTCGGCCAGGCGGGCGATGGCGCCGTCCAGGAACACCTGCTGGCCCCCCAGCCAGTACACGCCGTTTTCACAGCCGCAGCAGGAGAGACTGTCGCTGATGAGGCACAGCCGCTCCGGGCCGAAGGCCCGGTAGGCCAACCGTACGACGCTGGGATGGACGTGGAGGCCGTCGCCGATGAGTTCCGCGGTGACCTGCTCGTTTTCACAGGCGGCTCCGATGACGCCGGGGGTCCGGTGGAGCAGGGGCGGCATGGCGTTGAACAGGTGGGTCACATGGCTGGCCCCGGCTTCAAAGGCCGCTCTGGCCATATCGTAGTCCGCGGCCGTGTGGGCCAGGGAGACCCGGCAGCTATGGCTGACCTCTTTGACAAAGTCCAGCCCGCCCGGTTCCTCCGGGGCCACATCGGCAATGCGGATCAGCCCCCGGGCCGTTTCCTGGAGCCGGTGGAACATCTGAATATCAGGAGCCCGGAGGTAGTCGCCGTTCTGGGCTCCCTTTTTGCTTGCCGCGAAAAACGGCCCCTCCATCTGAATGCCCCGCAGGACCGCGCAGCCCTCCGGCTGTTCGTCGCGCAGCCGGACGGCGGTCTCATAGGCCTTGGCCAGCACGTCCTCCGGCAGGGTCATGGAGGCCGGGGCAAAGGAGGTGATGCCGTGGCGGGCGTAGAAGGCGGCCATGGACTTGAGGCCCTCGTAGTCGCCGTCGGAGAAGTCATGGCCGGAGTTGCCGTGGGTGTGGATGTCGATAAGGCCCGGCAGCACCAGGGCGCCGTTCAGATCGACGGCTCCCTCCGCCTCGGGACCGACGTCCAGGAAACGGCCTTTGTCCACGGCGAAGCCGCCGCGGACAAAGTGAAAGCCGGTATAGATTTGTGCGTTTTTGAAATGCGTCATGGCAGCTTACCCGGGGAAGGCGGCCTCGTCGCAGATGAGGGTCACGTCGGGATGGAACTGCAGCACGGAGGCGGGCACCTGGGGCGTCACGGGACCAAAGAAGGACTGGCGGAGGATGCCGGCCTTGTCCGCACCGGTGACCACCATGACGATCTTCCGGGCGGCCATGACGGTGCCGATGCCCATGGTGAAGGCGGCGGTGGGCACTTCGTCGATAGAGTCGAAGAACCGCTTGTTGGCCTCCCGGGTCATGTCGGTCAGCTCCACCTCATGGGTCATGCGGGGGAAGCTGTCGCAGGGCTCGTTGAAGCCGATGTGGCCGTCGTGGCCGATGCCCAGCAGCTGCACGTCCACGCCGCCCCAGTCCTCGATCTGCTTTTCATAGGCTGCGCACATGGCGTCCACGTCCTGGGCCAGACCATCGGGCACGATGGTGTTCTCGGGCTTGATGGAGATGTGGTCAAACAGGTTTTCCTGCATAAAGCGGCGGTAGCTCTGGGGATGGTCGGGGGCCAGGCCCTTGTATTCGTCCAGGTTGGCGGAGCGAACACGGCGGAAATCGATCCGTCCTGCCTTCTCCCGCTCGATCAGCTCCCGGTACAGGGGCAGGGGGGTGGAGCCGGTGGCCAGGCCGATGACGCAGGCGGGCTTCACCCGCAGAACCGCCTCAAACTGATCGGCGGCCAGCTTGCCGACTTCCGCCGGATTCTTCGCAACAACAATATTCACATGATACATGGGAAATTCCTCCTTATTCGTCGTAGCCGTTGGGGTTCCGGCTTTGCCAGCGCCAGCTGTCGCGGCACATATCGTTCTGATCGTGGGTGGCCTCCCAGCCCAGGACCTCCCGGCTCTTGCTGGGATCGGCATAGCAGGTGGGCAGGTCGCCGGGGCGGCGGGGAGCGATGACGTAGGGTACCTTCACATCATTGGCTTCCTCAAAGGCATGGACCATGTCCAGCACGCTGTAGCCGTGGCCCGTGCCCAGGTTGAATACGCCCTCGCCGGTGTGGCGCATGAGATAGTCGATGGCCGCCACATGGCCCTTGGCCAGGTCCACCACATGGATGTAGTCCCGGACGCCGGTGCCGTCGGGGGTGGGATAGTCGTTGCCGAAGACATTCAGATGGTCCCGCTTGCCGATGGCCGTCTGGGAGATGAAGGGCATGAGATTGTTGGGAATGCCGTTGGGATGTTCGCCAATCTTGCCGCTCTCGTGGGCGCCCACCGGGTTGAAGTATCGCAGGTTCACCACAGACCATTCCGGGTCCGCCTTGGCGATGTCCCGGAGAATCTGCTCGCCCATGTACTTGGTCCAGCCGTAGGGATTGGTGCAGTTGCCGGTTTTGGAGGTCTCCCGCAGGGGCATCTCGTTGTCGCCGGAGTAGACCGTGGCGGAAGAGGAGAAGATGATCCGCTTGGCGTTGTGCTTTGCCAGCACGCGGCAGAGGGTCATGGTGGCGCAGAGGTTGTTTTCATAGTATTCCAGAGGCTTCGCCACGGATTCGCCTACGGCCTTCAGGCCCGCGAAGTGGATGGCGCAGTCGATGGCGTGTTCCGCGAAGATCTGGTCCAGCAGGGCCTCGTCCCGCACGTCGCCCTCATAGAAGGGAACGGCCTTTCCGGTGATCTCCCGGACCCGCTCCAGACTCTTGGCGTTGGAATTGCAGAGATTGTCAATGACGATGGGCGTATGGCCCGCTTCGATCAGCTCCACGCAGGTGTGGCTGCCGATGTATCCGGCGCCGCCTGTGACCAGGACGTTCATGCGCGTACCTCCTCAATGATCTGCCGCATCTGCGGCATTTTTTCTTCCATATCCGCCACCAGACGCATCTGGGTTCTGGCACGGTCCAGATTGTGATTTTCCCGGCTGATCCGGAAGTAGGTGTCGCCGTTCAGATGGTCCGTCAGGAACCGCAGGCCGCACTCCAGGGTCATCATCTTCGCGCCGGTGGGCAGCATCTCGATCTCCTTTTCCGTCAGGCTGTCGCCGCAGGCGGAGAGGAAGCCGTCGGTGTAGGTGCGGAACAGCTGGAGGCTCAGGGACATTTTGTCAAGGTCCTGCTCGTCCTCGGCGGCAGTGGCCGCGCCGAAGCGGATGGAGTCGCCGTAATCGTACAGGGCGGAGCCGGGCATGATGGTGTCCAGATCGATGATGCACAGGGCCTGGCGGGTCTCATAGTCCAGCATGACGTTGTTGAGCTTGGTGTCGTTGTGGGTCACCCGCAGGGGCAGCTCGCCGGAGGCCAGCTTGTCCACGATGCAGCCCGCTTCCTTTTCCCGGTCCAGATAGAACTGGATCTCCGGCTGGCAGTCCTTGGCCCGGTCCAGGGGGTCGACGTCCAGGGCGGCGTGGAATTTGGCGTAGCGGTCCACGGTGTTGTGGAAGTTGGGAATGGCCTCGTGGAGGGTGGCGGCGGGGAAGGCCGAGAGCTGCTTCTGGAAGCTGCCGAAGGCCACGCCGCTCTGGCGGAAATCTTCCTCGCTCTCCGCCGCCTGGAGGCAGAGACTGTCGGTGATGAAGGGGAAGGCCCGCCAGTAGTCGCTCCGGCTGTCGATCCAGAAGCGGCGGCCGTCCTTGGTGGGCACCAGCCGCAGGCAGCCCCGGGGATCTTCCGTCTGCCGGGACAGGAATTCCGTCACCGCCGCCACGTTTTCCATGAGCTCCGCCGGGTGCTGGAAGACGGTGCGGTTGATTTTCTGTAAAATGTACATGCGCCCGCTGTCACAGGCCACGGCGTAGGTTTCGTTGATGTGGCCGTGGCCGTAGGGACCGGCGTAGATGGGCTGGCCGCGCCAGCAGAAGGCAGCCAAGGCCTGCTTCATTTGATCCATGGTGTTTTACCTCCAAAGCGCGTCGGGATAGATCCCCGCGTCCTTCATGGCCTGAATGGCGGCCACCACGCCGGGCAGGTCCTGCTGGTAGGTGACGCCGTACCAGCGGGCGGCGGAGCGCAGGACCTCCACGGTCTCTCCCTCGTGGGAGAGCAGATATTTGGGCAGCACCGGCAGATAGAACTCCGCTTTCAGCGGATTCTGGGGAACCGACTCCGTCAGGAAGGTACGAAACAGTCCCTCCAGCCGGTCCAGGGCTCCGTGCTGGAAGCCCCACAGGTTCATGGACACCACGCTGTCCAGGGGCAGATCGGTCCAGGTCTCGCCGTCCTCCGTGTAGGCCGCGCCGCCGGCGGTCTTGACGATCTTGGTCCGCTCCACAATGTCGGTCAGATGACCGGCCTCGTCCACGGTGCAGACGCCCCGGGAGACGGAGCCGTTTTCCGTCAGGGTGTTCTCCAATGCGTAGCCCACCATGGCGTGTTCCGTGGCGGCGTGTCCACCTTGGAGGAACCGGCCCATGGCCTCGAAGGCCTGCTGGCCGTAGAAGTCATCGGCATTGATGATAGCGAAGGGGCCGTCGATCTCCTGGGCGGCGCAGTAAACCGCGTGGGCGGTGCCCCAGGGCTTGACGCGGCCCTCGGGAATGGAGAAACCCGCCGGCAGCCGGTCCAGGCTCTGGTAGGCGTAAACCAAATCCGCGTGGGGCCGGACCCGGCAGCCGATCCGCTCCTCCAGGGTCTCCCGCATTTCCTCCTTGATCACGCAGACGATTTTTCCAAAACCGGCCCGCAGGGCGTCATAGATGGAAAAGTCCATGATGAAGTGGCCCGCCTGATCCACGGGGGTCATCTGCTTGCATCCGCCAAACCGGCTTCCCATACCGGCGGCCATAATCACTAAGGTTGGTTTTTGCATGGTGCGCCTCCTCTGTTTTGTTGCTTTTATCTTACCAGAGAGGGGGCCCCTTTACAAGATGAAACGGGCGAAATGATAGAAAAATATAAATATTCGTGAGGAATATGTAAAATGATCCAAAATGAAATTGATTAATATATAATCTCCGATTATAATGAAATCGGAGGTGTGGAAGATGCTTCAATATTTGAGCGCCGCCGCGTTCAGCCCCTTCGGACGGCTGTTGGATCCGAAGGAGGCGGCCATGGAGCAGACGCTCCGGCTGGAGGCCGGTTCAGCGCGCTTTGTTGCGTGTCAGGAGGCTGTGGCCCTGGGGCCGGGGGAGGATATGGCGGTGCTGCAGATCCTGCGGCCTGCCGGCGCGCCGGTGAGCTTTTACCTGGACAAGCCCGTGCTGCTTTCGCCGGAGCAGCCCTTCGCCGTGCTGCCCATGGAAGAGCGGTGCAGCGTCCGGTGGGACGCCGCCGCACCCCTGGTTCCCGTGGACCATGCCGCGCCGCGTCTGGACCCCGTCCTGACGCCGTCCATCGATTTGGAGCGGCTGTATACGTTTTTCGATCAAAGCCAGCAGCCCGGTTTTTTCTTTGCGGGGGAGCGGCATCAGCCCTATGAGCTGGTCTTTGTACGCCAGGGCGTGCTGCACAATCTGGTGGGCGGCCAGAATTATGTCCTCCATGCCAACGAGACCCTGGTGATTCCGCCGGACCAGTGGCATGTGCAGTACGGAGAGGCGGACCAGGCCGTGCGCTTTGTGACCGTGACCTTCTCCTGCGGCAGGCCGCTGCCGGAGGCGCTGTGCCTGCGGGTGCTGCCGGAGCAGATGGCGGCGGCGGAGCAGATGCGGTCCCTGCTCCGGTCCCTGCGGGAGCCGGGGCCCCACAGCGGTGACCTGCTGCTCTCCGGCGTCCAATTGCTGCTGGCCTCCTATGCCTGCACGCTGCCCCAGGGAAGAGAGGGGCAGCGGCCGGATTCCATCCGCAATGAAAATCAGATTTTGGACCGCGCCCTGGAATATGCGGCCGGGCACACCCATGCGCGCACCACGGTGGAGCAGCTGGCGAAGCATTGCAGCGTCAGCGCGGCCTATCTGTCCCTGCTGTTCCAGCGGCATCTGCATATTTCGCCGGGGGCCTATATGCTCCGGGCACGGCTGGCGGAGAGCTGCCTCCTGCTGCAAAGCGGCGCCGGGTCCATGAGCCAGATTGCGTCGCTGCTCTGCTTTTCCAGCCCCCAGCATTTCTCCGCCGCCTTCAAGCGGCAATACGGCGTGGCTCCTTCGGCCTACATCAAGGAGCATATAGGATCAATTGTTCCGAAACCGGATTGGAAAGGGAAATAAAATCCTGTGGGCAGGGCCCTACAGCGGGATCAGCTTGCCGCCCTGGATGCGGCAGACCTGGTCCATGCGGGGGAGTATCTCCGTGTCGTGGGTGGCGATGATGACGCAGTAGCCGTCCTTGTGGGCCAGGTCCGTCAGCAGGTCGATGATCCGGCTGCCGTTTTCCGTGTCCAGGTTGCCGGTGGGCTCGTCGGCCAGGAGCAGGCGGGAATCCATGCTCATGGCCCGGGCAATGGCCACCCGCTGCTGTTCGCCGCCGGAGAGCATACTGGGAAACCGGTTCAGGACCGTTTCCGGCAGGTTGACTTTCTCGATCAACATTCTGGCCTTCTCCCGGGCCGCCTTGCCGCCCAGGCCCCGCAGCTCCATGGGATAGGTGACGTTTTCCTCCACGGTCAAAAGGGGAAACAGGCGGAAGGACTGGTAGATCACCGCCGCCTTTTCCCGGCGGTACTGGTTGAGATTCATGGCGGAGGTGGGCTGCCCTTCAAAGAGAATCTCCCCCTCCTGGGGCAGGTCCAGCCCGGCCATGAGGGACAGAAGGGTGGACTTGCCGGAGCCGGATTTGCCCACCAGGGCGTAGACCCTGCCCTGCTCGAAGGCGTAGTCGACGCCCTTCAGGGCATGGACCGTCTGATAGCGGGAGCGGTAGCTGAATTGCACGTTTTTGATTTCCAGAATTGCCATGATGCAGCCTCCTATTCACGGTCGGACAGAACGGCCAACGCTTTGGACCGGAGCAGCATGAGAATGCTGACGGCCGCGCCCAGGGCCCAGCAGGCCAGATACATTCCGACCAGGGGAAAATACAGCGTTTCAAAGGGACGTCCCAGCAGCGCCCACAGGCCCGTGCCCAGGCCGCAGCCCAGCAGGGCCAGGAGCAGCTGCTCCAGAAAGAAGTTCAGGAAGATTCGGACCGGCTGGGCCCCCAGGCCGCGCATGATTGCCAGCTCGCCTTTTCGGAAATTCACCAGCAGGAAGGACACCGTCAGGCCGATGATGCCGGTCAGCGCATACAGGAATTTGTACAGGGCGTCCAGATAGCGGACTTGCCGCTCCAGAGAGCTGACGGCAGCGTTGTAGTCCTTGTCGTCAATGACGGCGCAGTTGCGGACGTTGCCGGTGACACCCGGCTCCGTGAAGCCGGATTCTTCCAGAGAGTCCCGGAACCGGGTCAGGCTGGCACCTTGTTTCAGGGTGAAGATGGCGCTGCCGTAGGTGATGGAGGAAAGGCGGAGCCGCAGGCCTTCGCCGTGGAGCGGGTCCACCAGGTCGGCGGTCATGGGAGAGCAGTAGATGTCGCCCATGTCCGGGTCCGTCTTTTCAAAGACGCCGATGACATAATAGTATTGGACAGCGTCCCGGCTGGGATTGGCCACGGCCACCCGCATCCCGTCCCGGACAAAGATATCCGGGTCCTCCCGCCATTGCGCCAGCAATTCCTGGGAGATGACGCAGAGGTCGCCGTCTTCCTTCAGCAGCTTCTCCAGATATTCCGCCACGGCGTTGGAGGCCAGATGTTCGGTGCCCCAGACGTCTTCCAGGAAGGTCCGGGCCTCCGGGTTGTCCTCGGAGAGGGGAATCACATCCGTGCCGTCCCAGGCGATATAGTCATAAGGATCGATGGAGCTTTCCTCCTCCGGCCGGATGCCCATGGGGAAGACATAGCCCAGAGGCGTGTAGATGGTCTCCTGCAAGGTGACGGGCACATAGCAGCCAACCACGGTCAGGTCCTCGTTGTCAAAATAGGTACGGGAGCCGTCCTGCCCGTCCACGGTGACCATGGTGAACAGCCGGATCTTGCTGCCCAGGGGGAAGCCCTCCCGCTCCATGAGGGTTGTAGGGACCACGCAGAGGGATTCGTCGTAGCCCCTGAGGCATTCCTCGCTGTAGCCCTCCAGCCAGGTGATCTCCGGCGCCAGGGTGTAGTAAAACGCCGGGGAGCGGGTCAGGGAGGTGGTGGCGGTGAGCAGCGGCCCCCGGGCCATCTGATTTGTCAGGGTCTCCAGCAGATAGTCGTTGCGGGGGGCCTCCATGGTGGAAACGCTGTAAGAGCGGCCGCCGGGATCCTCTGTCATGCCCAGATAGCGGTAGTGGGCGCGGATGCAGGAGACGTCCATATCTTCTATGATTCCTGTGTCATAGAGGGCCTGCAGCGGCTCGGCCCGGACCACCAGACGGTCCATTTGCAGGCCGTTGAGGCTGGAGCTGTAGCCCTGGAAAGTCGTATTCCCGGTGATGGCCGCCAGCTGATCCCGGTACAGGTCCGCCGTGGCGGTCAGCTGTCCCAGGAACACGGCCACGATCAAGGCCAGAAGGGCCACGGCCGCCGTGCGCATGCCGCCTCTTCTCAGGGAGAGCAGCGCGTATTTCAGCCGCCCGGAAAGATGGGAGCTGCGGCCTGCATGCCTGGGCGCACGAACCGGCCGCTTTCGGCGGGGCTTCTTCTCCCGCAGGGCCGCCGCTGTGAACACGGCGCAGGCGGCCAGAACCCCCAGGACCATCAGGCCCGCCGCCAGCAGGTAAATCCGGGACGGCGTCTGCGGTGAGAAGGCCAGGGTGCGGGACACGGACAGGCTGCCGCTGGAAAAGCGCAGGTCCGCCGCCTGATAGCGTTTTGCGAAGTCCTCCAGGAATTGCAGCGCCTTCTGCTCCAGGCGGCTGCTGAGCAGCACGCCCAGAACCGACGCCAGCAGGGCCAGCACGCCGGAGCCACTGGCAAAATAGCGGTACACATGGAGCTTCCCGCTGCCCAAAGCCACCATGGTCCGGGCGGCTTCCCGCTGCCGGTATACAAAGAGATAGCCGAACAGGGCCAGCACGGCCAGAATCACCAGGCAGCAGATCATCAGGAAGATTGCGGCGATCCGCAGCAGCTCCTGGAAGGGCGCCGCCGTGACGGCATAGCCCTGGTCATAGACGGTCAGCCGGAAGCCCATGGGCAGCGGCGCCGCCGCCGTCTCATAGAAGGCCTCGGCCTTGTCATTCTCCAGCAGGAACTGGCCCACCACATAGCCGGTGGGGCAGGGGTCCGCCGCGTAGTCCGGGCTGTCGGGCACAAAGATCCAGTCGGTATAGTCCTTGGTCCAGCCGTAGAGGCCCACCACCGTGTAGGTCTCCACCGCCGCGGGATCCAGACCGTGGAACGTGAAGATACCGCCCTGGATGCAGTTGACCGACAGGGAAAGACTGTCTCCCACGGTTACCCCCAGCAGCTCTGCGATCCGGTCGGAGATCACGCAGACCTTTGCGCCGGATTCCTGCTCTTCCCGGGTGAAGGCGCGGCCATGGATCAGGGTCAGCTCCTCCTGCTGGAAGGGGCGGTAGGTCTCCAGGTCCGAGACCATCTGAACCCGCAGGCCGTTGTTGCGCCAGCCGAGAATCCGGGCGGCCTCCTGATAGGGGCTGTCCTCCGGCAGACCCTCCGCCGGAACCTGGGAATAGGCAGGCAGCGTGATTTCCTGCCCGTCCTGCTCCAGCAAAAAGTCCTCCGGCAGGAAGTAGGCGTAGCTGTTGGAGCCTTCCACATAGCGGCCCACAAAGACATAGCGGCTGCTCTGGTCCAGGGTCTGGCCCTCTCCGGCCTGGACGAAGACCATGACGTTGGTCATGTCCGTCCGGGAGTAGAGGCACTGAGAAACGGTGCCCACATAGGCCCCCATTTTACTGTCCCAGAACAGATTGCGGAGAATCAGAACGGCTGCGTCCGGGTCATAGACGCCGGAATCGGTTCGGTGAAAGTCTTCCGTGACGCCAAGACCGCTACGGCTGGGCTCCCAGGACAGAACCCCCGGCAGCCGGGCCATGGCCTCCAGATCCGGCGACCCGTCGGACAGGGATTCCGCCAACTGCGAATCGTAGACGGTGGAATCGCCATAGCCGGCCCCCACATATTCCAGCTCCGCAATGGTCCGGTAGTAATCGTCGCACTGGTCCAGATAGCTCTGCACCGCATTGAAAATACAAAGTCCCAGGGACAGCACCGCCGTCAAAGCCAGAAGCAGCAGGAAAAACAGACAGGTTTTCCCGGGACTTCTCCATGTGCTTTTCAGCCCGTTCTTTTCCGCCAGCATGGGCATGCCTCCTTTTTTCGTGAATCGATGCTTTTCCGGCCGTTGTTGTGAAAAAAACACCTGTAGGGCGCGGCGACCCGACGCGCCGTTGGGCAGCCGTCCGTTTGGCCGTTGAATATGGAACGCAGATGCCAACCGGCGGCACGTCCAGTGGCCGTGCCCTACAGGTGGATTTTTGTTCGCCTGTATTTCTGTTATAGACGAGAAAGGGAAACGGTTGGTTTCCTGGTTTTATGATATTTCTTATACCCGGTATAAGGTCAAGAAAAATTTCTGTCCGGTTGCTTTTTCGGGAAGCCGATGATACACTACTCCCAAAAGGAAGTGATGGTATGACCGGCCGATTTGCGCCCAGTCCCTCCGGGCGGATGCACCTGGGAAACGTTTTTTCCGCCATGCTCGCGTGGCTGTCGGTGCGCAGCCGGGGCGGGCGGATGCTGCTGCGCATCGAGGATCTGGATCCGGACCGGTGCCGGAGAGAATACGCCGAGACCCTGAAGGACGACCTCCGGTGGCTGGGACTCGACTGGGACCGGGAGCAGACCCCGCAGAGCCAAAGGACCGCCGCCTATGCGGCGGAGTTTGAGCGGCTACGGGACCTGGGCCTGGTGTATCCCTGCTATTGCAGCCGGGGCGAGCTCCACGCGGCCTCCGCGCCCCACGCCGCCGACGGACGGGTGCTCTACGCCGGAACCTGCCGGAATCTGACCGAGGCCCAGCGGGCGGCCAAGACCAAGGCCCCCGCCTGGCGGCTGATGGTCCCGGACCGGGTCTATGGCTTTGAGGACGGCCTCCAGGGGCATTTTGAAGAAAACCTGGCCCGGGACTGCGGGGATTTCCTCATCCGCCGGGCCGACGGGGTCTACGCCTATCAGCTGGCCGTGGTCACCGACGACGGCCAAGGGGGGATCACGGAGGTGGTCCGGGGCATGGACCTGCTGGATTCCACGCCCAGACAGCTGTATCTCTACGAGCTTCTGCATCTGACGCCGCCGCAGTTTTCCCATGTGCCGCTGCTGGTCGCCCCGGATGGAAGAAGGCTCAGCAAGCGGGAGAAGGACCTGGACCTGGGCGTCCTGCGGCAGAATTACACGCCGGAGCAGCTTCTCGGCAGACTGGCGCATCTGGCGGGGCTGCTGGACCGGCCCGAGTCCGTCTCCGCCCGAGAGCTGGCCGGAGAATTTTCCTGGAAAAAGGTCAAAAAAGAGCCGGTGGTCCTGGAGCGGCTTTGAACCGGCGCATGTTTTGCGTGTAGGGTACGGCCACTGGACGTGCCGCATGCAGGCAGCTGCATCCTGGAATCAACTGCCAAACGGCGCGTCGGGTCGCCGCGCCCTACAGTGGACTTTGTACTTTTTTCAACGATGGGAGCGGGAAGTATGAAACAATTTACCATCTGCCGTACCCTTTACGGGGCGGAGATTCGCGCCTGGGTCCGAACGGGGCAGGACGGCACCCGCGCTTCCGTCTCCGGCGGCCAGCTGCCCCATGTGGGCGCGGTCAGTGTGGTCCATGCCGAAGGTCCGTGTAAAACGGTCCAGTATCCCGGCCATAAGGACGCCTTTGTCAGCGAACGCTGGGCCAATGCCCTGGCGGACGCCGGCTACCGCCCCGTCATGGTGGAGGCCGGAATTCACTATGACAACCTGAGCCGGGAGGGCATCCAGGCCGTGCTGGATCTCAGCGAAGACATGCTGGCCGAGGCCCTGACCCACCTGCAATCGGACATATGAACAGACCCTCGTGCCCCGTGCGGGCGGCCGATCGCCGCCCCTGCAGGGGCGCGGGGTTATGCTTTTTTCTGGTAAGCCCGGATGGTTTCCAGGAAATCGTGGCCGTATTTGTGGGCCTTGGCGGCGCCGACGCCGGAGACTTGGAGAAATTCGGTGAGATTCTGCGGCATTTTTGCGGCCATGTCCTCCAGGGTGGCGTTGGAGAAGACCACATAGGCGGGGACCTGGGCCTCGGCGGCCAGGCGGCTGCGTAAAGCCTTCAGGGCTGCCAGCAGGTCCTGGTCCACATCTCCGGCAGGAAGCTGGGCGGCGCCCTTGGGCGACGGGGCAGCTTGGAGCCGCTGCCGGATCCGCACCTGCTGGCCGTAGCGCAGAACCTCGTCCGCGGCGGGCCCCAGGACCAGGTTCCGGTATGGGCCGTCCTGCTCCTCCGTCAGAATACCCTGGAGCTTCAGCTGCTCCAGCAGCTCCCGGACGTCCTTCTCCGGCACCCTGGACAGACAGCCGAACACCGGCAGCTCCGTCATCTGGAAGGCTTCGACGGCTTTGTTTTTGCTGCCGTGGAGCAGGCTGACATAGGTGTAGATGGAAAAACCCTGCCGGTAGCGATTTTCTACGGTCTGGATGCATTTCAGCACGGTTTCCGTCTGGTCTGTCACGTCAATCTCCTGGAATTTGCCCTGGCAGTTGCTGCAATTGCCGCAGACGTCGGCGCAGCGCTCGCCGAAGTACCGTAAAATGTGGGCCCGGAGGCAGAATTGGGTGCGGCAGTAGGCAGTCATCTCGTCCAGCCGGGCCAGGTCCCGTTTTTGCAGCGCCGCTTGGTCCTCCGGGGACAGCTCCGAATTCTCGTTGCTGTTCTGAATGAGGAACTGGGCCGTGTGGACGTCGCCGTTGGAGAACAGCAGAATACAGTCCGCCGGTCCGCCGTCCCGGCCTGCCCGGCCGGCCTCCTGGTAGTAGCTCTCCAGGTTCTTGGGCATATTGTAGTGGATGACAAAGGACACGTTGGATTTGTCGATGCCCATGCCGAAGGCGTTGGTGGCCACCATGATGGGCTTGCGGTCATAGGAGAAGTCCTCCTGATTCATCCTGCGCTCCGCATCGTCCAGACCGGCGTGGTAGCGGGTGGCTTCAAAGCCGTGGTCCAGGAGGGCCTGACAGACCCGTTCCACATTGACCCGGGTGGCGCAGTAGACAATGCCGCTTTTGCCCCGCCGCTCCGCCAGAAGCTGGAGCAGGCGGGGAAGCTTGTCCTTGGGATGCTCCACGGAGAAAAAAAGGTTCTCCCGGTCAAAGCCGGTGGTGACGGAGGTTGGCTCCCGCAGCCGCAGGAGCCGGACGATGTCCGCCCGGACTTCCTTGGTGGCCGTGGCCGTGAAAGCCGCCACCACAGGCCTGCGGGACAGCTGATCCACAAAGTCGGGAATATGTAAATAGCTGGGCCGGAAATCCTGGCCCCAGTGGGAGACGCAGTGGGCCTCATCCACAGCGATCAGGGAGATGTCCGAGATCTCGGCAAAGTGGAGAAAGCCCGGCGTGGTCAGCCGCTCCGGGGCCACATAGATGATCTTGTAGGCCCCATTGCAGGCCCGGCGCAGGGCTTCACAGTATTGATTGTAGCTGAGAGAGGAATTGAGATAGGCCGCCGGGACCCCCGCCTGGCACAGGGCCATGACCTGATCCTTCATAAGCGAGATCAGGGGAGAGATCACCAGGGTCACGCCGGGCAGCAGCAGGGCGGGGATCTGATAGCACATGGATTTTCCCGCACCGGTGGGCATGACGCCCAATGCGTCGTGACCGTCCAGCAGCGCGTCGATCAGCGTCTCCTGCCCCGGCCGAAAGCTGCTGTGGCCGAAGTATTGCTGCAATAAGGTATATTTATCCATAAATACCTCCGAATTTGGATCCCACGACCGTATATTTGCCGTAGGGGCGACCGCAAGGGCCGCCCCTACGAATCTGTTTCGGACGGGCTTTTTGACTGCCTTTGAAGGGATACCTTTTGATTTTACCATATTCCACGCCCTTTGCACAGCATTTTCTCTTGTGAATTCGGCCGCACTTTGCTATAATGCTATTATCCATAGCTATACACGATCAGAGGGGGGAGCGGGGTTGAACAAAAAACTGTCCCGGCTGCTGGAGCCGGGCATGGGACTCTATTTTGTGACGCTGCTGCTGTTTGCCGCGGCGGCCTTTGCGTTCCGGCAGTATTATCTGGCGGGCATTGAGGTCCTTCTGACGGTGCTGCTGTTTATCTACAACCGCATTGCCAGCGGGCGGCGGAAAAAAGCGCTGATGACCTACATCGAAAGCACCACCGCGTCCCTTGGCACCGCCTTTAAGACCGGCTCACCCTTCCCCATGGCGGTCATTAAAATGAGCGATTCCGAGATCGTCTGGGGCAACGAATCCTTCTATCAGGTGTCCGGCTTGCGGGACTCCTTCCTCCATCAGAAAATGGAGGATGTGGTGCCTCGTTTCTCCACCCGCTGGCTGGCTGAGGGCCGGACCGAGTGCCCCCAGGATGTGGAGATTCAGGGCCGCCGCTACCGGGTCTACGGCAACCTGATCCGTTCCGAGGACGAGCACGCCTCTCTGCTGCTGGCGACCCTGTATCTGGCGGACATGACGGAGATGTTCAACGTCCGGGACGAATATATCCGTACCCGGCCCATCGTCACGGTGATCCTGGTGGACAACTACGACGAGCTGACCAACAATCTGCCGGATTCCGCCATTTCCAGTCTGGACGCCAGAATCAACGACCGCATCAGCGACTGGTGCAAGGACCTGGGCGGCCTGCTGCGGAAATACGAGCGCAACCGCTATCTGCTGGTCTTCGAGGCTAAGGACCTGGGCCGCTTGCAGGAGAACAAATTCTCCATTCTCGACGAGATCCGCACCATTACCAATCCCTCCGGCGTGGCGGCCACCGTGTCCCTGGGCATCGGCAAGGACGGCGGCAGCTTTGAGGAGAATTTCAATTTTGCGTCGTTGTCCATCGAGATGGCCCTGTCCCGGGGCGGCGATCAGGCGGTCATCAAGGACCGGTACAACTTCACCTTCTTTGGCGGCCGGACCAAGGAGACCGAGCGTAGGACCAAGGTCAAGGCCAGGGTCATTGCCAGCTCTTTGACGGAGCTGGTCAACCAGTCCAGCATGGTGTTCGTCATGGGCCACCGCATGGCGGACCTGGACGCCCTGGGCTCCGCCATGGGCCTGGTGTGCATCTGCCGCAAGCTGGGGAAAACCGTCCGCATCGTCCTGGACCAGGAGAACAACGCCGCCAAATCCCTTCTGCAAAAGCTGGCGGAGCTGCCGGAGTATGACAATCTGTTTGTCAGCGGTGAGGACGCCCTGCTGGCCGCCGACAGCCGGACCCTGCTGATCGTGGTGGACACCAACCGGCCGGATCAGGTGGAGAGCAAGGCCCTGCTGGAATCCGTCAACCGTGTGGCCGTCATCGACCACCATCGGAGAGCCGCCGACTATATTGAGCAGGTGGTCCTGAATCTCCATGAGCCCTTCGCTTCCTCCGCCTCGGAGCTGGTGTCGGAGATTCTCCAGTACGCCGTGGAGCCCAAGGATATCCAGCCCATGGAGGCCCAAGCCTTGCTGGCCGGTATCGTGCTGGATACCAAGAAGTTCTCCGTCCGCACCGGATCCAGAACCTTTGAGGCCGCAGCGTTCCTACGCCGGGCCGGGGCCGATACGGTGGACGTCATGAAGCTGTTCCAGAATGACCTGGACGCCACCGTGTCCCGGTATCAGATCGTCCAGGCGGCGCGGCTGTACCGCAACGAGATCGCCATTTCCGCTTTGCATTATACCGCCACCCGCACCCTGGCCGCTCAGGCCGCCGACGAGCTTTTGAACATCAAGGGCATCATGACCTCCTTCGTGCTGTTCCCCGACGGCGACCGGGTCATCATTTCCGCCCGTTCCATCGGCGAGGCCAATGTCCAGGTGATTCTGGAGCCCCTGGGCGGCGGCGGCAACGCGGCCACGGCCGGTGCGCAGATTCCCGGCAAAACCGTCATGGAGGTCCTGAAAGAGCTGGTGGCGAGCATTGATAAATTTTATGAAGGATAAGGAGTAAAGACCTATGAAAGTAATTTTATTGCAGGATGTCAAGGGCCAGGGCAAGAAGGGCCAGCTGATCGACGTATCCGACGGCTATGCCCGGAATTTTCTGCTTCCCCGGAAGCTGGCCCAGGAGGCCACGGCCGATAACATCAACACCATGAAAATGAACGACAAGGCCCAGCAGGAGAAGCGCCAGCGGGAGCGGGAGCAGGCTTTGGCCCTGTCCAAGGAATTGAAGGAAATGACCCTGGTGGTCGCCGCCAAGGGCGGCGGTGCTGGCCGCCTGTTCGGCTCCGTGACCAACGCGGAAATCTCCGACGCCCTGGCCAAGCAGAAGAACATCCAGCTGGACAAGCGGAAAATCGTTCTGGACGAGCCCATCAAGAACGTGGGCACCTACACCGTCCGCTGCAAGCTGGGCTACGAAGTGACAGCAGAGCTGCGGGTGGAGATTCAGGAAATCTGACAGTTTGCGCCGCGGCACGATCATTCCGTGCCGTAGGGGCGACCGCAAGGGTCGCCCCTGCGAATAAACCTTAAAACGGGCAATTTTTCATCATCCGCGAAGCGGATACATTCATTGTCAATTGTCAATTCTCAATTGTCAATTGAATCGGAGGTCCCTATGGAAGAAGAACTCCTGTCCCGGCAGCTGCCGCATTCTTTGGAGGCGGAGCAGGCGGTGCTGGGCTCCATGCTCATTGACAGCCGCTGTGTGGCGGAGGTCATCGGCATGCTCAAGCCCGACGATTTTTTCTTACAATTGAATAAAGACCTCTATGAGACCATCTATACCATGTTCAACTTCTCCGAGATCATCGATCCTGTGACGGTGCTGGAGAAGATGAAGCAGCGGGGCGTCGGCGACGACAAGACCGCCGATTACCTGATGCAGCTCATGGAGGTCACCCCCACCGCTGCCAACGTGGCCCAGTACGCGGGCATTGTCAAGGATAAGGCCCTGCTCCGCAATCTGGCCGTGGCCGCCGGGGATATCCGTGAGACGGTCTTTGAGGGCGTGGGCACGGCGGCGGAGATCATGGAGAACGCCGAGAAGAAGATCTACGCCCTGCGCCAGGGCAACTCCGGCGACAGTTTGCAGCACATTGGCATGGTGCTGGTCAACGTCTTCGAACGGCTGGACGAGCTGTCCCGCTCGGAGAACGCCTTCCCCGGCCTGTCCACAGGCCTGCGGGATCTGGATAAAAAGATCAACGGCCTGAACAAGTCGGACCTGCTGCTGATCGCGGCCCGTCCCGGCATGGGCAAGACCTCCATCGCCTTGAATATCGCATTGGCCGTGGCCAAGAAGACCAACAAGACCGTGGCGTTTTTCTCCCTGGAAATGTCCCGGGAGCAGCTGGCCATGCGCCTTTTGTCCAACGAGAGCTTTGTGGACAACCAGAAGCTGGTCACCGGCAAGCTCAGCGAGGAGGAGTGGACCAAGATCAGCATCGCGTCCTCGGCTCTGAGCCAGACGGACATCCGGGTGGACGACAACCCGGCCATCTCCGTGGCGGAGATGAACGCCAAGTGCCGCCGCCTGGACAATCTGGGCCTGGTGCTCATCGACTATCTGCAATTGATGACCTCCGCCGGAACCGGCCAGAGCTCCAACAACGCCAACCGCGTCCAGGTGGTCAGCGACATCTCCCGCGCCTTGAAAATCATGGCAAAGGAATTGAACGTGCCGGTGATCTGCCTGAGCCAGCTGAGCCGTGCCAACGAGAGCCGCCTGGACAAGCGGCCCATGCTGTCGGACCTGCGCGAGTCCGGCGCCATCGAGCAGGACGCCGACGAGGTCCTGTTCATCTACCGCGACGACTATTATAATCCGGATACCGAGGAAAAGAACGTGGCCGAGATCATCGTTGCCAAGAACCGCCACGGCGAGACCGGCACGGTCAAGGTCCAGTGGCTGCCGCAGTTTACCACCTTCGCGGACCGGGAGTGGAAGCACAGTGAGGGATAAGATTCTCGATTGGTGCCGCCGGGAGCAGTTGACGGAGCCGGGCGGCCGGGTGGTCTGCGCCCTGTCCGGCGGCGCGGATTCCGTGGCCCTGCTCCACTGCCTCCTGTCTCTGCGGGAGGAGCTTGGAATCCAGGTGGCCGCCGCCCACTATAACCACTGCCTGCGGGGCGCCGAATCCGACGAGGACGAGGCCTTTGTCCGCAGGCTGTGTGCTTCCTGGGGCGTCGAATTGACGGCCGGCCGGGGCGACGTGGCCGCCCGGGCCCGGGAGACAGGGGAGAGCGTGGAGGAAGCGGCCCGCCGGATGCGGTATGATTTTCTCCTGTCCCAGCCCGGCTGCATCGCCACGGCCCACAACGCCGACGACCAGGTGGAGACGGTGCTTCTGAACCTGGTCCGGGGCACGGGGCTTCAGGGCCTCGCGGGCATCGCACCCAGGCGTGACCGGATCATCCGGCCCATGCTGCCCGTGACCCGGGCGGAGGTGGAGGCCTATCTGGCGGCCAACGGCCTGCCCCACCGGGAGGACAGCTCCAATGGAAGCGACGAGGCGCTGCGCAACCGGCTGCGCCATCAGGTGACGCCGCTGCTCCGCCGGGAGAATCCCAACCTGGCCCAGACCGTGGCACGGATGACAGACCTGCTCCGCCAGGACGAGGCCTGGCTGGAACAGGAGACCCGGGCCCTGCTGGACCGGGCCGCCCGGAATGGCGGCTGGGATTGCCGAACCCTTCGGGAAGCGCCCCAGGTCCTCCGAAGACGGGCAGTTCGGACGCTTTTGGAGATCCCAAAGCCCGCCATGGCCCATGTGGACGCGGTGGAGCGACTGCTGGAGCATTCGGACGGTTCCGCTTCTGTCCATCTGCCCGGCGGCGTCACCGCCCGGCGGGAATATGACTGTTTGTATCTGAAAAGAGAAGGAGAACCGGAATCCTTCGTGCCGGTGCGGCTGACTTTGGGCCAGCGGGCCTGGCTGCCGGAGCCGGGACTGTGGATTTCGGTGGAAGGGCCGGTGATTTTGGAAAAAGAACCGGATTCCCTGTCCACTTTTGCAGTGAAATATGATATGATGGACCCAACGGAATCCATCTGCGTCCGGCCCCGGCAGACCGGGGACACGCTGAACCTGCCGGGCGGCAGGCGGAGCCTGAAACGGCTGCTGATTGACCGGAAGATTCCTGCCGCCCGGCGGGGGCTGCTTCCGGTGGCGGCGGACGCGCAGGGAATTTTGGCGGTCTATGGTCTGGGCGCGGATCAAGCCCGGATCGCACGGCCCGGAGAGCGGGCGGTTATCATCCAAATTTGGAGTGAGGAGAGATTGCGATGATCAACAAATTCGACATGATGGAAGACATCGAGCAGGTTTTGGTCAGCGAAGAGGCGTTGCAGGCGAGAATCAAAGAGGTGGGTGCGCAGATCAGCGAGGACTACCGCGGCAAGTGCCCCATTCTGGTGGGCGTGCTGAAAGGCGTGGTGCCCTTCTACGCGGCCATGGCTCAGGCCATCACCATTCCGGTGCAGGAGGACTTCATGTGCGTCACCTCCTTTGAGGGCGGCACCCAGTCCACCGGCAAGCTGACCTTCCGCAAGGACATCGACCACGACATCGAGGGCCGGGACGTGCTGATTCTGGAGGATATCCTGGACTCCGGCCGGACCTTGAAGCTGATTGTGGATCTGTTCCAGGCCCGGCGGCCCAAGTCCGTGAAGATCTGCACCATGCTGGATAAGCCCACCGGCCGCACAGAGGATCTGAAGGCGGACTACGTCTGCTTCACCGTGCCCGACGCCTTCGTGGTGGGCTACGGCCTGGACTATGACGACTATTACCGCAATCTCCCCTTCGTCGGCGTCCTGAAGGCCAGCGTCTATCAGGATAAATGACGCTGTAGGGGCGGCTATCAGCCGCCCGTTGGCGCAGACCAACTGCGGGCGGCTGATAGCCGCCCCTACAACGGCCTGCGCATATGATTTCAAAATAAGGAGAAACCAATTTGAAACGACAAGTCAACCCTGTCAGCCTGCTGCTTTATCTGATGGTTCTGATCCTTCTGCTGTTCCTGGCGTTCAACACCTTCGACGCGGACCAGGGCGGCTCGCTGACCTACGCCCAGGTGCTGGACCTGTTCGCGGACCAGGATGTGCGCCAGTTTTCCCTGACGCCGGAGGGTCAGCTGACCATGGAGCTGTACTCCAAGGGCGCCGACCAGCTGGTCACAGCCCAGATCGGCGACGTGGAGCAGTTCCACACGGACCTGGATGCAGCCATTGCACAGCAGTATCAGGACGGTGTTCTGACAGACTATAACTATCCGCCTGCGGACAACTCCTTCAACTGGCTGTCCATTTTGCCCTACCTCCTGCTGGGCGTCGCCGTGATTTTCGTGGTGGTCCTGCTGCTGAACCGCTCCAACGGCGGTCAGAATTCCATGGCAAAGTTCACCAAGGCCAACGCCCGGGTGGGCAGCGCCAACGGCAAGCCCGTGACCTTTGCCGACGTGGCCGGAGCCGAGGAGGAAAAGGAAGAGCTGCAAGAGATTGTGGAATTTTTGAAGGACCCGGAGCGGTTCACCCGCCTTGGAGCCCGCATTCCAAAGGGTATCCTCCTGGTGGGCCCTCCCGGCACCGGTAAGACCCTGCTGGCAAGAGCCGTGGCGGGGGAGGCCAACGTGCAGTTCCTGTCCATTTCCGGCTCCGATTTTGTGGAGCTGTATGTGGGCGTCGGCGCGGGCCGCGTCCGGGATTTGTTTGAACAGGCCAAGAAAATGGCCCCGTCCATCATCTTCATCGATGAGATCGACGCCGTGGGCCGCCGCCGCGGCGCAGGCCTGGGCGGCGGACATGACGAGCGGGAGCAGACCTTGAACCAGCTCCTGGTGGAAATGGACGGCTTCGGCAAGAACGAAGGCGTCATCGTCATGGCGGCCACCAACCGGAAGGACATTCTGGATCCGGCCCTCCTGCGTCCCGGCCGCTTTGACCGGCAGATCTATGTGGGCGCGCCGGACTGGCGCGGCCGCGAGGCCATTTTAAAGGTCCACGCCAAAGACAAGCCCCTGGCGGAGGACGTGAATCTTGCCAATCTCGCCAAGGCCACGGCCGGCTTCACCGGCGCGGACCTGGAAAACCTGCTCAACGAGGCGGCCCTGCTGGCTGCCCGGCAGAACCGGCCCTTCCTGACCAATCAGGACATGGAAGACGCCATGATGAAGGTCCTGGCCGGACCGGAGAAGCGCAGCCGGGTCATCAGCGCCCACGAGCGGCGGCTGACGGCCATTCATGAGGCGGGCCACGCCGTGGCCATCTACCATCTGCCCACCCATGATCCGGTCCATCAGATCACCATCGTGCCCCGCGGCGGTGCCGGCGGCATGACGGTCTACCTGCCCCAGGACGATCAAAGCTACCTGAGCCGCAATGAGATGTTCGAGCAGATCGTCTCTCTACTGGGCGGCCGGATTGCGGAGCAGCTTTTGATGGAGGATATCTCCACCGGCGCGTCCAACGATATCCAGCGGGCGTCTGCCATTGCCCGGGATATGGTCAGCAAATACGGCATGAGTCCCAAGCTGGGCGCCGTGTCCTACGGCAGCGACGGCGAGGTGTTCATCGGCCGGGACTATGAGAAGTCCAAATCCTATTCCGAGCGGGTGGCCGGGGACATTGACGACGAGGTCAAGGCCCTGGTGGATCAGGCCTACGCCAAGTGTACGGAGATTCTCTCCGCCAATCTGGACAAGATTCAGGAGATCGCCGGGTATCTGCTGGAGCATGAGACCATGGACCGTACGGCCTTTGAGCAGACCATGGCGGCCCCGGCGCTGGAAGCCCCCAAGGAATAATTGATCGAGATAAAGGAGTCATTCCATGCTGCAAAAAAATGTGCTGGAATATTTGGATGCCTCCGCGGCCCGATGCGGCGACAAGACGGCGTTCACCGATGAAACCACGTCCGTGACCTTTGCCCAGATGCGGGATCAGGCCCGGCGGCTCGGCACGTTCCTTGCCAAAACGGTCCAGGGCGTCAACGGGCCGGTGGCGGTGTTCATCGACCGGACAGCCTGCACCCTGACGGCCATGCAGGCCGTATTGTACAGCGGCAATTACTATGTGCCCGTGGACAACAAAATGCCCGAGGCCCGGATGCGGAAAATTCTTGGACAGATCCATGCCAAGGCCCTGCTTTACGCCCAGGCCGACGAGGCCCAGGCTCTGGCCCTGGCGGACTGCTGCCTGCCCGTGTCCATGGAGGCGGGCTTCGCGGCGGAGGCCGACGACGCCCTGCTGGAAAACCGTCGGGGGCAGATCCTCGATGTGGACCCGGTCTACGCCATCTTCACCTCCGGCTCCACCGGCGCACCCAAGGGCATCGTGGTCTCCCACCGCAGCGTCATCGACTTCACCGAGTGGATGACGGAATTCTGCGGCTATACGGAACAGGAAGTGTTTGCCAACCAGGCGCCATTCTATTTTGATCTTTCGGTGAAGGACGTCTATCAAACCCTGAAGCTGGGGGCCACCTGCCACATCTTCTCCAAGAAGCTGTTCCTGTTCCCACTGCTGTTGGTGCGGCAGCTGGAAGAAAAGCAGGTGACGGCCCTGAACTGGGCCACCTCCGCCTTCCATCTGGCGGCAAGCTCCGGCGCGTTGGACAAGTGCCAACCCTCGTCTGTGAAAAAGGCGGCCCTCGGCGGCGAGGCGCTGCAGGCCAAGCATGTCAACGCCTGGCGCAAGGCCCTGCCGGAGCTGCATGTCATCAATCTCTACGGCCCCACGGAGGTCACCGTGGACTGCACCGGCTATCATCTGGACCGGGACTTTGCCGACGACGAGCCGATTCCCCTGGGAACGGCCTGCGCCAACAAGCAGATTCTCCTGCTGGATTCGGACCTGAAGCCCGTGGCCCCGGGAGAGAGCGGCGAGATCTGCGTCCGCGGCTCCGGCCTGGCCAACGGTTACTTCGGCGACTGGGACAAGACCAACGCCGCCTTTGTCCAGAATCCTCTGAATCCCAACTATCCCGACCGGATCTACCGCACCGGCGACATGGCCGTGGAGCGGGACGGCCTGCTCTACTTCCTGGCCCGGAAGGACGGCCAGATCAAGCACATGGGCTACCGGATCGAGCTGGGCGAGATTGAGGTGGCGCTTCACAGCATCCCGGAGATCCGCGCCGCAGCCTGCCTCTATGACGGCGCGCGGGACCGGATCGTCTGCGTCTATGCCGGAGACTTGGACAGCAACGGCCTGGCCAAGGCCATGCGGTCCATCGTCCCCAAATATATGCTGCCCAATGTCTATGTGCAGCTGGAGCAGCTGCCCTATAACGCCAACGGCAAGGTGGACCGGGTCTATTTGAAGGAGCAATATATCCATGGAGCGGGTGGAACAGTTTGAAGCCCTGGCCCCGCGGCTGTCGGCCCAGATGAAGCGGG
This sequence comes from uncultured Clostridia bacterium, assembly GCA_945918815.1. GTDB lineage: Bacteria > Bacillota > Clostridia > Oscillospirales > Oscillospiraceae > Avoscillospira. Next base: position 8,385 of record CAMEIU010000002.1, on the reverse strand, counting down.
GCGTGGTCACCAACAATTTCCTCTCCCGGGAGGACTATGACCGGGAAATCGCGGCGGGCCTGCTGGTCCATGAGACGCCTGGCTGTTTGCAGCTTTTGCGGCGGCGGCAGGACTACTATGTGCTGAATTTCTATCTCCGGCCGGACGCCGTGCCGGCCCTGCCGCCGGTGGACCTGCCCGTGGTCCTGGAGCTGGTCTGGCGGCCCAAGGACGCCACGGCTGTGGCGACTGCCGCGGCGCGGTTTGAGGCTCTGGGCTTTGTCCGGCAGTTTTCCAGAAAACGCTGGCAACGGCAGCCGGAACCCTGGAATCCGTCCGAACCGGTCCGCTTTGCCGGGCCGGAGGATGCTGCGGCGGTGCTGGCCCTGATGGAGCAAAGCTTTGACCACTTCGGCGGCTGCATTCCGACCCGCGGGGCCCTGGAGCAGGACCTGTCCGGCCGTCTGATTCTCACCACCTGGGATGAAGCCGGAATCACGGGCCTTCTCCACTTCCAGCGGGGCAGGGCCGCCTCGGAGATCCGCCATCTGGCGGTCCGAACCGACTGCCGCAAGCTGGGCCTGGGGTCCGCCCTCCTGGGCGCCTACCTGCAAGAGACCCAGGGCCAGAAAAGCCAGGTCTGGGCTCGCCAGGGCAATGTCCCGGCGGAGCGTTTTTATGAAAAATATGCATACCGGCCGGACGGATGGGAATCCGTCGTACTGCTGGCCGGTGGAAAGGAACCTGTATGAAAGAGCAAGTTTTGAACATCCTGACGGAGCTGTGTCCCGGCATTGACTTTGAACACGAGACCGCCCTCATCGACGACGGTCTGGTGGATTCTCTGGATATCGTCTCCATCGTGTCCGAATTCATGGCGGCTTTTGATGTGGAGCTCAGCGTGGAAGACCTACAGCCGGAGAACTTCAACACCGTGGACGCCATGGTGGAGATGATCCAGCGGGCCCAGGGATAAGCCATGGCCTTTACCTCCTGGTCCTTCCTGGTCCTGGCCGGGCTGACCGTTGTGCTGTACTATCTGGCCCCGCGGCGGTTCCAGTGGATTCTGCTGCTGGCGGCCAGCATGGTCTTCTATCTGGCCGGCGGTTTCCAGGCCCTGGTCTGGCTCCTGGGCGTGATCCTGGTGACCTGGGGCTGCGGCCTGCTGCTGGACCGGCAGAACCGCCGCCGGAAGGCCCTGCCCAAGGACGACAAGGCCGGACAGGCGCAGATCAAACGCAGAAAAAAGCAGATCGCCGCAGCGGCCTGCCTCCTGTGCTTCGGCCTGCTGTTCGCCATGAAATACTGGAATTTCACCGTGGGCCTTCTGCCCTCCGGCCTGGGCGGCCATATGCCGCGCTGGGACTTTGTCATGCCCCTGGGCCTGTCCTTCTTCATCTTCCAGTCGGTGGGCTATGTCATCGACGTCTACCGCGGCAAGGTGGAGGCCCAGCGGAACATCGCCAAATACGCCCTGTTTGTGTCCTTCTTTCCCCAGATGGTCCAGGGTCCCATCGGACGTTATGACGCCCTGGCCCCCCAGCTGACGGCGGAGCGGAGCCTGGACTGGCGGAATGTGCAGTTTGGAATCCAGCTGGCCCTGTGGGGCTATTTCAAGAAGCTGGTCATCGCAGACCGGGCGGCGGTGCTGGTCAACGCGGTCGTCAAGGAAAACTGCCCCTATGGCGGCATCGTTGTCGCTTTTTCCATTCTGCTCTACTGCATTCAATTGTATTGCGACTTCTCCGGCGGCATCGACATCACCCGGGGCGTGGCCAGAATACTGGGCATTGAGATGGCGGAGAACTTCCGCCGCCCCATCTTCGCCACTTCTCTGACGGATTATTGGCGGCGCTGGCACATCACCCTGGGCCAGTGGATGCGGGATTACCTGTTCTATCCCTTGTCCCTGTCCAAGCCCTTTGCCCGCCTGGGCAAGTGGGCAAGGAAGCACATCGGCGGCCTGCCGGGCAAGATCTTCGCCACTTCTCTGGCGACCTTTGTGGTCTACTTTGTCATCGGCGTCTGGCACGGCGCCAGCCTCAAGTATATTGTCTTCGGCTTCTGGAACGGCGCGGTGATCACGGCTTCTCTTTTGATGGAGCGGCGGTTCCAGGTCTGGAAGGCCGCATTGCACATTCAGGACAAGTCCCTGGGCTGGCGGATCTTTATGATGGCCAGGACCAGCCTCCTGGTGTTCCTGGGCCGGTATCTGACCCGCGCGCCGCGGCTTCTGACCGCCCTGCGGCTTTTGAAGACCACGTTTACCGACGTCCGCCTGGGCCAGCTGGCCGATGGGACCCTCCTGTCCCTGGGCCTGACCGGCGGCGACCTGGTGGTGATCTTCCTGGGCATGGCGGCGGTCCTGGCGGTGGAATTCTACCAGGAGCGCGGCGGCCATGTCCGCGAGGCCCTGGAACAGAAGAACGCGCTGGTGCAATGGCTGGCCATGGTGCTGATTGTGGCGGCGGTGCTGTTTCTGGGCGTGTTCCGAACGGGCTATATCTCTTCGGAATTTATCTATAAGCAGTTTTAGGTGGTGGAACCTTGAAAGCAAAAAAATGGGTCGGTCTCTTCTGCCTGACGGTGGCGCTGCTGGTGGGTCTGGTCATGGCGTTCAACTATGTCACGGACCCCTTCGGGGCCTTCGGGGATCCGCTGTTTCAGTGGTTTTCCTACGACGAGACCAACAATCCCCGTGTGGCGAAGATCTCCTATCTGGACACCCACCACGAGGAATATGATTCCTACATTCTGGGCTGCTCCTCCACCAGCTCTTTCCCCACGGAGGCCTTCAATCAGCTCTACGATGCCAATTTTTATAATCTCATCATGTATGACGCCGACATGCTGGACTGCGAAAAAATCGCCCGGTATCTCATCGACCATTATGAGGTCCGGTATCTGATTCTCAACGTCTACATTGACAACGGCATCACCTATGACGAGGAATCCAACAATCTGACCAAGAACCTGCACTACCAGACGGACCCGGATACCTCGGCCCTGTCCTACTATTCCCGGTATCTGCTGGCAAATCCGCAGTTTGGTCTGGCGAAGCTGAAAGCCCTGCGGCAGGACACCCTGCTGCCCCAGTCCTTCGACGTCTTTGACGAGGCCACCGGCGTCTATGACAAGCGGGTCCGGGACGCGGAGCCCATCGGCAGCCTGGCGGACTACCTGGAAGCCTATCCCGTCTTCACCGACTATCCCCAGTACGGTCCCTACGGCCTGTATCAGACGGAGAACTGCATGAACAGCGTGGCGGCCATCCGGGATATGTGCCAGGCGGCCGGGGTGGAGCTGATTGTGGTGGCAGGCCCCGTGTACAAGGACTATTTCCAGAGCTTTGACCGGGAGGCCGTGGTGCGGTTCTATGAAGCCCTGGCCCAGGTGACGCCCTATTGGGACTTCTCCTGCAGCAGCGTCAGCTGTGAGCCAAGGTATTTCTACGACGCCACCCACTTCCGCAACAACGTGGGCGAGATGATGGCGGCCCGCATCGCCGGGGACAACAGCCGGTGGATCCCGGAGGACTTCGGCGTCTATGTGACGGCGGACAACGCCCGGGCGCACATGGAGGCCGCCCTGGACGCGCAGCCTTTGCAGGCATCGGAAATCTCCGCCCAGGTCCCGATTCTCATGTACCACCATCTGACGGAGGGCGAATCCGGCGGTGAGACCATCTCCACCGAGGCCTTTGAGGCCCAGATCCACACCCTGGCTGAGAACGGCTATACGGCGGTCTCCTTTGACGAGCTGCAAGCCTATGTCTATGCGGGCGCGGCATTGCCGGAAAAGCCGGTGGTGATCACCTTTGACGACGGCTATCTCAGCAATTATGCGCTGGCCTATCCCATTTTGCAGAAGTACAACATGAAGGCCACGATCTTTGCCATCGGCGTGTCCGTGGGCAAGGACACCTATAAGGACACGGAATATGCCATGACGCCCCACTTCTCCTACGAACAGGCGGCGGAAATGGTCGATTCCGGCCTGATCAGCGTTCAGAGCCACACCTATGATATGCACCAGTGGCCGCCCTTTGAGGATGGCGGAGATGCGCTGCGGGAAAATATCCTGCCCCTGCCCGGCGAGGGCGAGGAAGACTATGTGGCAGCCCTGACCGCCGACTTCACCCGCAGCCGTCAGGAGTTGGAGGCCGCCACCGGAGAGACGGTGGATGTGCTGGCCTATCCCGGCGGCATGTACAGCACCCTGACCCAGTGGGTCCTGGAGACCCTGGGCGTCCGGGTGACCCTCTCCACCAATTCCGGCGTCAACACGGTGGTACGGGGGCTGCCCCAGACCCTGTATGCCATGAAGCGGCTGGGCATGGACGATTCTGTTACGTCAGACGGGCTGCTTGCCCTTCTGCAGCAGGCATATAAATGAATCACAGCAAACAGGAGGTTTTTGCAATGGACATTCAAACCGTTCTTTCCAAATGCGACCACACCCTGCTGGCCCAGACGGCCACCTGGGAACAGATCCAAGCCATCTGCGACGATGGCATGAAGTACAAGACCGCCTCGGTCTGCATTCCCGCATCCTATGTGAAGCAGGCCAAGGACTATGTGGGCGACAAGCTGGCCATCTGCACGGTCATCGGCTTCCCCAACGGCTATTCCACCACGGCAGCCAAGTGCTTCGAGACCCGGGACGCCGTGGCCAACGGCGCCGACGAGATCGACATGGTCATCAACATCGGCTGGCTGAAGGACGCCAGGTATGAGGAACTTCTGGCGGAGATCCGGGCCGTCAAGGAGGCCTGCCAGGGGAAACTCCTGAAGGTCATCATTGAGACCTGCCTCTTGACCGATGAGGAGAAGATCAAGATGTGTGAGATCGTCTCCCAATCCGGCGCGGATTATATCAAGACATCCACCGGCTTCTCCACCGCCGGGGCCACCTTCCACGATGTGGAGCTGTTCGCCGCCCACGTGGCGCCCCATGTGAAGATCAAAGCCGCCGGCGGCATCTCCTCCATCGCCGACGCCGAAACCTTCCTGGAACTGGGCGCCTCCCGCCTGGGCACCAGCCGCGTGGTCAAAATCGTCAAAGCCGAAGGACTGCTGTAAAAGAACAAAGCATACGCCCCCGGGGAATGATATGCTCCCTCTATGAGAGACAGTGAAAAAGAAAAAACACTGTCAATCATGGAGGGAGCATTGTCATGTCACAAAAGCCAAAACTAAGTCCGGAAGAGAAAGTAAAAGTGTTAGTCGCAAAATGAGGACCTAATGATTCAAATCGCGAGGATATTCAAGGACTTTACGGATTCAATGGTTACAGGGAGCCGGAGAGAGCGCAGGGAGCGGCGAAGCTGGTCGGCGGCCTCAGTTACGGAGCAGGCCGCAGTCATGGCAATCAGAGAGAACAGAGCGGTATAGCGATTGAGGTACTTGGTGGCAACGCCGCGGAGCTTCCGCATCATTTCTTTGAAGCGGCTGTGGAGGCTGTTCACTGTATTCAGGTGAAAAACCTTGTTGTAGGACTCGTGACCAACCAGAGAGACCTTCTCGCATTCCTTCTGCTCAGCCAAGTAGTTGTAGCTTGTGATCCCGTCGAAGATCAGAACAGACTTTTCTGCAATATGGTCGCCCAGGGCGTTCATGATGTCTTCGGAACCCGGCTTCGCACGGTTGACACAGCGGGCAATCACGTGATGGTCGCGGTCAGTGGCAACGCAAATGCACATCTGTTCGTTTGACAGGCCCCTTTTCCCAGAGGTTTCTCCGTGCCTTCTGGGCTTCCTGTGCGTGACCTTTGTGCCTTTCTGAGACTCGATCATATATGTCTCGTCTGCCTCGATCAGAGCCTCCAACGGCGCAGAGCTTGTCACAATTTCTTCCATATACACCAGCAGCTTGTGACGCATATGGAAGGCAGTGGAGTGGCAAACGCCGATCTTTTCAGCGGTAGAATCCAGCGATGCCAAAGACAGCGTATCTTCCAGCACAATAACCCAGGATTCCGTGGGTTGATGGGAGTTGGAGGTCAACTGCTTGGTGTCGTAGGTAAACTTCCTGCCGCAGGACTTGCACTGGAAGCGCTGCCTCCCACATTGGACGCCCTTGCGGATAAACACTGCATTCTGATCTCCACAGCACGGGCAGGCATCTGGCTCAATCTCAGCAAGCTCCTGGTTCAACGCCAGAAACCGCATGGCGGCTTGGCTGATTTGCTTCAATTGGTATTCGTTGAGCTGTTCCAGCATCGCGCGTAACTCTTTGTGGGTCATCTTAATCGCTCCCCTGCTCTTGATGACTCCATTATACACCTGATGCTGTCCCATAAATGTCTCAGGTCCTTAATTTGCGACTATACCCAAAGTAAAAATAGTCCGGAGATACCTAAACGGAGAAGGAAGTGCAAGTAGTGCTGCAGCAGAGGTCGGGGTTACTCGGAAAACCACTTGACTGCCGGCCGGGAAATTTTATATTTTTTCACTGCCCTCTTGACGGGATGCAGTTCAGAACCATCCCGGGGGCGTATTTTGTATACCGGCTGCTCAGAAAATTGGGATTTGACGATGTACGGCTTTCTGTAGGGCACGGCCACTGGACGTGCCGTATGCAGGCAACTGCATCCTGGAATCAACTGCCAAACGGCGCGTCGGGTCGCCGCGCCCTACATTGGCGATACATCACCTCAACAAATCCCAATTTCCCACGCTGACATCTTATCCACCTGCCTGCTGGATCAGCAGACAGATCAGACCTTACCTTCCTCCCAACCGACCCTTGAAATCGCTGTAGTCAAAGGCCCGTAGGCATTCCAAGCTCCCATTGCTGCGCTGTGCATAGATGGGCGGCAGGGGCATGCCGTTGAAGGTGTTGTTTTTGCAGGTGGTGTAAATCGCCATGTCGCCGAAGACCAGCAGGTCTCCTTCGTGCAGGGGCATGTCGAAGCTGTAATCGCCGAGGACGTCGCCTGCCAGGCAGGTGGGGCCGCCCAGGCGGTAGGTATGGGCCTTTTCACCCGGCTCTCCCGCGCCGTATAGAGGCGGCCGGTAGGGCATTTCCAGCACGTCCGGCGTGTGGCAGGCGGCACTCATGTCCAGAATGGCGACGGCGGTCTCTCCGTTTTGCAGCACGGCCAGGACCCGGGTCATCAGGAATCCGGCGTTGAGGGCGCAGGCTTCCCCCGGCTCCAGGTACACCTGGACGCCCCAGCGGTCCCGGGCCGTGCGGATACACCGTTCCAGGCGGGGAATGTCATAGCCGGGGCGAGTGATATGGTGCCCGCCGCCGCAGTTCAGCCATTGCATCCGCGGCAGCAGGTCCCCAAAGGTCCGGTCCACGGCCGCCAGGGTGATTTCCAGCGCGTCGGAATCCTGCTCGCAGAGGGTGTGAAAGTGGAGCCCGTCCAGCATGGCAATCAGCTCCGGCGTCATCTGGGCGTCCCATTGCGCCCGGGTGGTTCCCAAACGGCTGCCGGGGGCGCAGGGATCGTAGATGGCGTGGCCATCCTGGGTGGAGCGTTCCGGGTTGATCCGCAGGCCGACGCTTTTTCCCGCGGCCTTGGCCGCCGGGCCGAATTTTTGCAGCTGCCGGGGAGAGTTGAACACGATATGGCCGGCGTAACGGAGCAGCGCGTCAAAGTCCGCCTGCCGGTAGGCGGCGCAGAACACATGGACCTCTTTCCCGGGTATTTCCTCCGCCCCCAGTCGGGCCTCATAGAGGCCGCTGGCCTCCGTTCCGTCCAGGTAGGGGGCCAGAACGGAGTACAGGTTAAAATTGGAAAAAGCCTTCTGGGCCAGCAGGATTTTGCAGCCGGTGCGCCGGGCCACCCCTGCCAGAATCTCGCCGTTGCGGCGCAGGGCCCCCTCGTCAATCACATAGCAGGGCGTGGGCAGCGGGGCACAGAGCAGGTCCTCCGTCAGAGCCGCAAAGGGCGGCCGGGGATCACAGACCGCCATCAGTCCACCAGAACCGGCGCGCGGTTCTCACTGCGGGGCAGGCCGTAGCGGTCCAGGGCGTCCAGGAAGGGATCGGGATCGAATTCCTCCACGGTGTAGACGCCGGGCTTGTTCCACTGGCCGGTCAGCAGCATCAACGCGCCGCACATGGCGGGCACGCCGGTGGTGTAGCTGATGGCCTGGGAACCGACCTCTTTGTAGCAGGCCTCATGGTCGCAGACGTTGTAGATGTAGTAGGTCTTGTCTTTGCCGTCCTTCTTGCCGGTGAAGATGCAGCCGATGTTGGTTTTACCCTTGGTCCGGGGCCCGAGGCTGGCCGGATCGGGCAGCAGGGCTTTCAGGAACTGGATGGGCACGATCTCCCGGCCCTCAAAGAGAATGGGAGAGGTGGACAGCATGCCCACGTCCTCGAGACAGCGCATGTGGTCCAGATAGCTCTGGCCGAAGGTCATGAAGAAGCGGATCCGCTTCACCTCGGGAAT
>CAMEIU010000001.1 GCA_945918815.1 uncultured Clostridia bacterium | reverse complement strand
GCGGAAACGGCCTCGCCGATGTTGGCCAGACCGGCGCCCTGCTGCATGACGGAATAATAATAGCTGCTATCCTCGTCAATCATGGGCACGGCCGTGGACATCAGCAGGCTCTGGGCCAGGGCGCGGACCGTCAGGCCCTCCTGCTTCAGACCGTTCTCCTTGATGTACTGGGCCAGCAGGGCCATCATACCGGTGACCTGCGGGGCCGCCATGGAGGTACCGGACATGTTCTCATAGGCGTCCGTGCCGCCCAGAATATCTTTGACGGAGCTGTCATAGTGCGTACCGTTGACGGAATAGATGTTGCCGCCGGGCGCGGTGACCTCCGGCTTGATGGACAGATCGCCGGGCGCGCCCCAGGAGGAGAAGCTGCTCATGTAGTAGGACGGATCACCGTTGGAACCATGGCCGATGCCTTGACCAACGGTCAGCGTGCCCACATAGTAAGTCAGTAGTTCCTCTGCTCCTTCCACGGCTACAGTACCGGCCTCGCCAACCTCGCGCAGGGCCTGCCCGCCTGTGTTGGAGACGGAAACACAGGGAACAGTGTACGCATAGCCCGAAAGGTTCATGCCGAAGGAGCCGCGGGTGTTATTGTAGATGATGGTCGCAGCGGCGCCGTTCGCAGCAGCGGCGTTGGCCTTTTCATAGAAGGAGCTCGAGCCGCGGGAGCAGACGGCGATCTTGCCTTCCAGTCCCCCCACTTTGCTTGCCACGGCGGCAAACTGTGCTTCGGTGCCGATGCCGTCGATCAGGACGTACTCCATGGTTTTACCGGCCAGGGAGGAGAAGGGCACGGCGCTGTAGGATGCACCCGCATCCAGATAGAAGACCATCTGGTCGTCCACCACCACATACTCGCCGGTGGAGCCCGCGTTATCCACAGAGGCCACGGCCAGGGAGTTGGTGTAGGTGCCGGGGGAACCGCCGGTGGCAAAGTTCACATCGTCGCCGTAGAGGTAGCCCAGACCGACTCGATAGCCCAGGAAGCTGGTCTCCGCCCAATAGGAGTTGTTGCCCATGGACATGACCACCACGGTGTCGCTCTCGCACAGCTGGTTGAGCAGGTCGGCGTAAACGTCGTTTCTGGTAAAGCCGGCGGTGGCGGAGCCCAGGGACAGGTTGATGGAATCCGCGCCCAGGAGGATGGCGTCCTCAATGGCAGCCATATAGTCGGCGTCATAGGCGCCGCCGCCCTGGCCGAAGACCTTCATGGTGATCAGCTGGGCATCCGGGGCCACGCCCTGGACATGCACGGTCTCCAGCGCGTTGGCAAAGCCGCTCTCGCTGCTGCTGTCGGCCACATAGCGGTTGGCCGTGGCAATACCGGCCACATGGGAGCCGTGCTCCGATCCGGCATCACGCAGGTGGCTCACATTGAGGTTGGTGTCCACATAGTTGAACGCATAGGGCAGCTTGGAGGTCAGATACAGATCAGACGCTGCCAACGCGCCCTCGCCGTATTTGGCGGACCATCTCTTATAGGCATTCAGCTTCGTCAGGACAGAGCCGATCTCATCGGCGTCCAGCAGGTCGAAGTCGGTGTCATACTGGCTCAGGGCGTAGTCGAACGCAGCGCCGTTAAAGGAAATATGCTCCACGTCCGTGCCGGTATCGATGATGGCAATCCGGGAGCCTGCGCCGTAGTAACCGGCGTCATAGGCGGTGCCGCGGCCGATCTGCACACCGGAGGTGGCCATGTTGGGATCGGAGCCCAGGTCATCGTCCACCACAGCGGGCGCGTAGCAGGTCTCGATTACCACTTCCTTGACGCTGGGATGGCTCTCGATGGCCGCAATCTGGCCGTACTGCACATTGGCGGAAATGATATTGGCGGCCAGGGTCAGATTCCAGACCACGTCCAGCTCGCCCAGCATCGCGGTCAGACTGGTCTCCACGGTCTCCTGCTTCTGCTCCAGGGCAGAACGGTACGCCATGGCCCGATCATTGTCGGCGATTCCATCGGTAGAATAGCCGCATTCCAGGGTGGATTTCCCGTAGAGGACGATGGAGACACGGACCATGTCCGTATCCTGATATGCCGGCTCTTCCGGAACCGGCGCCTGCGTCAGCTCCTGCTTTTGTTCTCTCTCGAGCACAGCAGTCACTTCGCTATTGTCCACTTTCTCAAACGAGACCTGCGGCTGTGCATTCTCTTCCGATTCCGCAGCGGCAGCCGGGACGACCAGACCGACGCACAGAACCAATGCAAGCAGCAGGGAAAGCAGACGCTTTGGCAAATGCTTCTTCATTCTTTCTTCTCCTTTTCATCTATTTCAAACGGAGAGCAAACGTTCGGCTCCATTGTTTGACAAACATTCATTGCACTGCATCTATGCAGTGCAAAAGGGGACACGTCCCCTTTTTAGAAATAGGTTACTAATTATTGTAGTTGTCTTTTCCTTCTTTGTCAATGTTTTCTAGGAAAGCGGAGGGAGCTTTCTGAAATTTTCCTCCGATAAGGCAAATTGGGAGCGGACGAGGTACGACTTTCTGTAGGGCACGGCCACTGGACGTGCCGCTGGCAGGCAGCTGCATCCTGAAATCAACTGCCAAACGGCGCGTCGGGTCGTGGTCCAGACCAGCCTCTCTTGCCCTTCGGGCAATTCACCTTCCCGCGCCCTACATAGGCGATACAACACATCTGCAACTCCCAATTTCCTGCGCAGCCCTTTTCCCGTGAATCGGAACCGCGCGCTCGTTGGGAGCGCGCGGCTGAACTTTATTGCATATCCCGGACGGTCTCCCGGGCGGCGGCCAGGATGGTCTGAATCTCCTGATCCGTATGGGCGGCGCAGAGGAACATGGCCTCAAACTGGCTGGGGGCGGTGTAGATTCCACGGGACAGGAGCCCGTTGTACCACTGCTTGTACCGTTCCAGGTCCGAGGAACGGGCCTGGGCGTAGCCGGTGACCGGCTCCTCCGTGAAGAACACCGTCAGGAGGGAGCCTGCCCGGTTCACCTGGGCGGGGATCCCGGCCTCCCGGAAGATCTCCCGGAGGCCATTCTGCAGCACTTCGCCCTTCCGGTCCAGCTCGGCGTAGATCTGCGGATCATTCTGCAGGATCCGGAGCTGAGCCAGGCCCGCGGCCATGGCCACCGGGTTGCCGGAAAGGGTACCGGCCTGATACACCGGGCCGAGGGGGGCCACCTGCTCCATGAGCTTCCGGCTGCCGCCGTAGGCGCCCACGGGCATGCCGCCGCCGATGATCTTGCCGTAGGTCACCAGGTCGGCCTTGACGCCGTAGTATGCCTGGGCGCCGCCGCGAGCCAGGCGGAAGCCGGTGATGACCTCGTCGAGAATCAGAAGCGCGCCGAATTCGTCACAGAGTTCTCGCAATGCCTGCAAGAAGCCCGGCTTGGGCGGCACCACGCCCATGTTGGCGGCCACCGGCTCCACGATCACCGCGGCCACCTGGCCCGGATTGGCTTCCAGCAGGCGGCGGACACTGGCGGCATCGTTATAGGCAGCGGTCAGGGTGTCCCCTGCCATCTCCGCAGGGACGCCGGCGGAATCCGGCTGGCCGCCGGTCATCAGGCCGGAACCGGCCTTGACCAGCATGGAATCAGAGTGGCCGTGATAGCAGCCCGCAAATTTGATCAGCTTGCTGCGGCCCGTGGCGCCTCTGGCCAGACGGAGGGCCGACATGACGGCCTCGGTGCCGGAGTTGACCATGCGGACCATCTCCACGCCGGTCATTTGGCACACCAGCTCCGCCATTTCCACCTCCGACGGTGTGGGCGCGCCGAAGCTGAGGCCGTCCTTGACGGCGGCCAGGACCGCGTCCTCCACCTCCCGGCGGCAATGGCCCAGAATCAGGGGACCCCAGGAGCCGATGAGATCGATATATTCGTTGCCGTCCACGTCATAGACGCGGCTGCCCTTGCTCTTCTGCAAAAACCGGGGATAGGTGCCCACGCTGCGGCAGGCCCGCACCGGCGAATTGACGCCGCCGGGCATGACCTTCTGGGCGGCCTCAAACAGCTGTTCCGAACGCGTCATTATCCCAAGTCTCCCTTCCGCATGGCCTGGGCCAGTTCCTTGGCAAAATAGGTGATGAGGATATCCGCGCCCGCCCGGTAGATGGACAATGCGCTCTCGCACATGACCCGGTACTCGTCGATGAGGCCCGCGGCACCGGCGGCCTTGATCATGGCGTACTCGCCGCTGACGGAGTAGGCCGCCATGGGCAGGTCGAAGGCGTCGGAGCATTCCCGGATGATGTCCAGGTAGCTGAGAGCCGGCTTCACCATGAGGATATCGGCCCCTTCCTCCACGTCCAGGGCGCACTCCTTCATGGCCTCCTTGCGGTTGTGGGGATCCATCTGATAGCCCTTGCGGTCGCCGAAGGCCGGGGCGGACCCGGCGGCGTCGCGGAAGGGACCGTAGAAGGCGGAGGCGTACTTGGCGGAGTAGGACATGATGGGCACGGTCTCAAAGCCGTTTTCGTCGAGAATTTCCCGGATGGCGGCGACACGGCCGTCCATCATATCGGAGGGGGCCACCATGTCGGCCCCGGCCTGCACATGGGACAGGGCCGTCTTCGCCAGGACCTCCAAGGTCTTGTCGTTGTCCACGGCATGGTCGTGGAGGATGCCGCAGTGGCCGTGGTCCGTGTACTCGCACATACACACGTCGGTGATCACATAAAAATCGGGATATTTGGCCTTGATGGCCCGGATGCCCTGCTGGACCACGCCGTTGGGATCCCAGGCGGAGGAACCGCAGGCGTCCTTGTGGGCGGGGATGCCGAAGAGCAGCACCCGGCTGACCCCGGCTTTCAGGCATGCCTCGATCTCTTCACAGACCCGGTCCGGCGAATACCGCCACTGGCCGTCCAGAGAGGGAATGGGCTCCTTGATATTTTCACCCTCGATGAGGAACAGAGGGTAGATCAGGCTTTCCGGGGACACCCGGGTCTCCCGCACCATGCGGCGCAGGCTGTCACAGGTCCGAAGCCTGCGGGGACGAATGGTCATTTCCATTGCTTCACACTTCCTTGATACATTCAATCAGCGATTCCATGGTGGCTTCCTTGGCCACCATGACCGGGATCCCGTGCTTCCTGGCCTCGGCGGCGGTCTTTTCGCCGATGCAGCAGCCCAATACCCGGCTGAAATCCGCGCCGGGGAGGCTGCCCACAAAGCCGCGGACCGTAGAGGCGCTGGTGAAGGTCACCAGCAAGGGCTGTTCCAGCAGAGCCCGGACCGGGGCCGGATCGGGGGTCTCGTATACCGTATCGTAACACGGAACATCCAAAAACGGTATCCCCTTCTTGGAAAAAATCTCCGGCAAAGCGCGGCTGCCCTCGGATGCCCGGCACAGCAGCACCGGTCCCTCCACAGTCTCCATGGCCTGGGCCAGATGGTCGGAATCGTAGGTCCGCGGCACCAGATCCGCCCGCAGCCCATAGGGATGCAGGGCTTCGGCAGTCTTGGGTCCGATGGCCGCCAGCTTCACGTTGGCCAGGGCCCGGGCGTCCTTGCCCAATGCCAGCAGCCGCTCAAAGAGCAGCTTCGGTCCCACGGGACTGGTGAACACCAGCCAGCGGTATTCGTCCAGACGGCGGATGGCGCCGTCCAGCTCGGGGCAGGGGTTCCGGGGGACCGTGCGGATACAGGGGAATTCCACCACATCAGCCCCCAGCCGCCGCAGGCTCTCGGACAGGGTCCCGCTCCGCCCGGCGGGCCGGGTCACCACCACGGTCCGGCCCTTCAAAGGCAGGCTGTCAAACCAATCGAACCGGTCCGACAGGGCGCAGACCCGGCCCACCACGATGATGGCCGGGCTTTCCAATTGGGCGGCCGCCGCCATTTGGGGCAGCTTCTCCAACGTGGAGATCACCTTCCGCTGGGTGGGCAGGCTGCCCTTTTCCACCACGGCGGCGGGTATGTCCGGCTCCATCCCGGCATCCAGCAACCCCTGGCAGATGGATTCCAGAGCCGACAGGCCCATGAGGAACACCAAGGTGCCGCCAGTGCGGCGGAGGGCGTCATAGTCGATATGGGTGGTGGCCCCGGCCTTGGCGTGGCCGGTGATGATATGCAGAGAGGAACAGCAGTCTCGGTGGGTCACGGGAATTCCGGCATAGGCCGGAGCCGCCAGTGCCGACGTGACGCCGGGAACCACCTGGAACGGGACCCCATGGGCCTCCAACAGCTCCAGTTCCTCGCCGCCGCGGCCGAACAGGAACGGGTCGCCGCCCTTGAGCCGCACCACCCGCTTCCCTTCCAGCGCCTTGTCCAGGAGAATCTGATTGATTTGATCCTGGGGCACCGGATGATGGCCCGCCTCCTTGCCCACGTTGATCTTCTCGGCGTTCTCCGGGATCAGGGCCAGGATGGCGGGACTGACCAGGCGGTCATAGACCACGGTCTCCGCCTGGAACAGGGCCCAGCGGCCCTTTTGGGTCAGCAGGCCCGGATCCCCGGGCCCCGCACCCACTAATATCACATTGCCGGTCATGGCAGACCTCCATTCATCGTATGCGCCTTCGTAGGGGCGGCTATTAGCCGCCCCTACGGGGCAGCCCCCTCGAAGGGAGCACGAGGGGTTATTCTTTTAATTGGGATGCCAGCTGGCTTCCCAGCTTTTCTGCGTCTTTTTTGTTTCCGGTCAGGCTGCCTTTGCGGATAACGGTCTCGTCCTCGCTGACGTAGAGGCCGGTCAGGATCAACTTCTCTCCCGTCACTTCGGCATAAGCCGCCACGGGGGAGGAGCAGCCGCCGTTCAAGGCGCGGACAAAGGCCCGCTCCGCCAGGGCGCAGCAGGCGGTGTCGGGATCGTGGACCGCCCGGAGGCAGCCGCAGTCCATCCCCGCTCTGGTCTGGACCGCCAGAATTCCCTGGCCCGCGGCGGGCAGCATTTCCTCCACGGAGAAAACCCGGGTGATCCGGTCTTCCAGGCCCAGTCGTTTGAGGCCTGCCGCCGCCAGGACCAGGGCGGAATATTCTCCCTCCTGGAGCTTCCGAAGCCGGGTCTGGACGTTGCCCCGGACCGGCTTCACTGCCATCTCCGGGAACAGGGCCTGCAATTGCAGCTGCCTTCTGCGGGAGGAGCAGCCGATGGGCTTCTCCGGGTCCAGTTCTGTGACGCCTTCCGGCAGCACCAGCGCATCCCGCGGGTCCGCCCGCTTGGAGAAGGCCGCCAGCGGCAGATCCGGCGGAAGCTCCATGGGCATGTCCTTCAAAGAATGGACCGTGAAATCCGCCCGGCCGTCCCGCAAGGCCTGGTCCAGCTCCTTGACAAACAAGCCCTTGCCGCCGATCTGATCCAGGGTCTTGTCCAGGATTTTGTCGCCGGTGGTCTTCATGGTCACCAGTTCCAGCTCCGCGTCCGGCTCTGCCCGGCGGATGGCCTCCATGACCAGTTCACTTTGAATCACCGCCAGCTTGCTCTCCCGGCTTCCGATTCGAATTTTCATTCCAATTCCTCCATGGCACGGCGGATGGCCTTGGCGGCCCGGGCCGTCTTGTGGTGGTCCTTTCCCGTGGAGACCACACCGGCCACCAGGTCCTCGCCGGTGCAGATGGCCGGGAAGTAAAAGCTGCATTCGGCCTCGCAGTCGGCCACGCTGACGGGAATGCCCAGGGCCTTGGCGTCCTCACCGACCTGATGGTTCACCTGCCGGTCATCGGTGGCGGCGATGGCCAGGAACGCGCCGTCCAGATCGCCGGGTGCATACGTTCTTTGGAGCCAGGTCAGGCCCTCGGCCTTGGCTTTCAGCTCCGGCGCAATCACCACGACCTCACAGCCGAACTGCTTCAGGGTGCCGATGCGCCGGGACGCGATGGTCCCGCCGCCCACCAGCACCACCCGTTTCCCGCGGAGGTCCACAAACAGGGGGAACCGCGGCGTCCGGGCCGGAGCCGCCTGCCGCCGCTGCCACTGGAGGAACTGCTCCAGTTCCTCCCCGGCAATGGCCTTGAGCCGGGCCAGCTCCTCCTCACTGCCGGGGCCGGAGGCGCCCAGGGCGTCGGTATCGTAGTATTTTAGCAGATTGCCGCAGGCCGGGTCAATATCCCGGGGCACCGCCAGATCCACCGCCACCCGTGGCCGGTTCCGCAGGGATTCCAGCTGGGTATCGGTCAACGTATAGTGGGGACTGGTGGTGGCGGACACCACGGCGTCCATGGCCTCCAGGGCTTCCAGCCGGTCCTCATAGGGCACCGTGGCGCAGCCCGCCGGGACCACAGTCTCCCCGTGGCGGTAGGTCCGCAGGGTCACGGAGACCTTCGCCCCGGCCTGGTGCAGCAGCTCCGCCGCCAGACGGCCCATCTGGCCGTTGCCGATGACAAGAATCCGGGTCCCGTCCAGGCTCCCCAGTTCCTGTTCCAGAATCTCCCGACAGCGGGTCCCCATGGAGGGCACGCCCCGGGCAATGTGGACCTCGGTCCTGGCCCGCTTTCCGGCGGTGACCGCCAGCCGGAACAGAGCCGACAGGGCCGGGTCCGCAGTTTTGGCTTCCTGGGCAAGCTCCATGGCCATTCGGACCTGGGTGACGATCTGGTCGTCGCCTAAGATCTGGGAGCGGAGGCCGCAGGCCACCTCCATCAGATGCCGGGCCGCGTCGGAGCCGGCGCGGGTCACGAAAGCGGACTCCATCTCGTCCTCCGGCACCTCCGCGCCGCGGCACAAAAGCCGCCAGGGACTCTCGGCCTCGCCGCTCAGATACAGCTCCGTCCGGTTGCAGGTGGACAGCAGCACGCAGCCCCGCACGCCGGGCTGGCTCTGGAGCCAGGCAAGGAGTTTGGAGACCTCCGATTTGGAAAAGGCCAGCCGCTGCCGGAGGTCCAGGGGGGCCCGCAGGTAGTCCAGGCCAGACATGACAAGGCTCATTGTTCTCCTCCTTTGGCGATGACCAGAGAGAAATAGCCGGAGGGCTCCTTCAAATCCGCAAAATGCGCATAGACCCGCTCGCCGGGCAGCCCGCAGTTCTCCACCATGGCAGCCCCGTCCAGCTGGCCCCGCTGCCGGAGCTGCTCCTGCAAGTCCAGAATGGAGCGGCCCGCTTTCATAAACACCTTGTTGGCCGGGATGTCCAGCAGGGCCTCCTGGCCGTGGGAGGCCGGGAGAATCAGCAGCGGCTCGGCGCCCTCGCAGAGGGCCCGGTTCAGCCGTGCCGCCGCGGCGCAGAAGGAGGGAATGCCCGACACGATCTCGGCCTCGTAGCCCCGGGTCAGGACCTTTTTGTGGGTGTAGAGATAGGTGGAATAGACCGTGGGGTCGCCCAGGGTGATGAACGCCACCTGCTTGCCCTGGTCCAGCAGGGCGCAGATCTTGTCCGCGTTGTCCGTATAGGCCTGTTCCAGCACGTCTTTGTCCCGGACCATGGGAGCCGCGGCGTAGAACAGCTCCTTCCCTTCGAGATACGCCGCCGCGATCTGCATGGCCGTCTTATCGGCCTTACCGCTGTCGGGGACCGCCACCACATCCGCCTCCCGCAGGACCCGGACAGCTTTCAGGGTCAGCAGCTCCGGGTCGCCGGGGCCCACACCCACGCCCCAGAGCTTGCCGCCCTTGGGCAGCTGCGCCATGGCCTCGCCGCAGTGGCGGACGAACAAATTCTGAATGGCCGGGCACTGGCCCAGGCCCTGGAGCAGGCAGCGGACCTCGTAGCCCGCGGCCTCCAATTCCGTTTTCCAGGAATCGTCGCTTCCGGCCATGTCATTGCGGGCATGGTCCCCGGCCACCAGCATAAACGGGGTCAGCAGGACCTTCCGAATCTCCGGCCTTGCGGAAAGCTGGCGTTTCACAGATTCTAAGGTGGGATAGCCCTCCACCGTGGCAAAATAGATCCGGTCGTTTCTGGCCCGGAGCATATGCTCCATCTGGGCGTAGGCCGCGTTGGCATAGTGGACCGTGCCGTGGCCCATGAACACCAGGGCCTCGTCCTGCTCCGGCATGGGCAGCCAGTTCAGGAGGGCGTCCGCCACGGCTTCATAGTCCTCCTCCCCATGGAGCAGCGGCGCGCCCACGGAGATCCGCATCCGAAGCCGGTAGGGCGAGAGCTGGGAGAGCATCTTTTCATATTCCTCGCCGTGCATCACATGGGTGGACTGGACCGCCACATGGGTGAAGCCCTCGGCCTCCAGCCGGTCCAGGGCCTGGGCCACGTTGTCGATCTCCAGGCCGTCCCGTTCCCGGAGCTTTTTGAGAATCATGCCGCTGGTGAAGGCTCTCCGCACCTCCCAACCGGGATAGGCAGCGGCCAGAGCCCGCTCCGTGGCGGCGATGGTCCGCTCCAGGGTGTCGGGATAGGTGGTGCCGAAGGACACGGCCAAAATCGCTTGTTTCATAGGTGTTTACTCTCTTTCATTCTGGGATGCGGTGTACAAAAGGGCGTTGCAGATGGCGGCGGCCACGTTGCTGCCGCCCTTGCGGCCCCGGGCCACGATGTGGGGCGCGTCCATGGTGAGCATCAGCTCCTTGGATTCCACCACGTTGACGAAGCCCACAGGCACGCCGATGACCAGAGCCGGTTCCGGCAGCTTTCCTTCCTGCCACAGCTCATAGAGCCGCACCAGGGCTGTGGGCGCGTTGCCGATGGCGTAGACCAGATGCTTGCCCATCTCCGCCGCCCGCTCCATGCTGACCGTGGCCCGGGTGACGCCCCGTTCCTTGGCCGCGGCGGCCACAGCCGGGTCGGCGATAAAGTTGTGCACCTGGCCGCCGAACTTTCCCAGGACCCGCTTGTTGATGCCGGACATGGCCATGGTGGTGTCGGTGACGATGTCCGCCCCGGCCTGGAACGCCGCCACGCCTTTGGCCACGGCCCCGGGGGAGAACACCAGATTATCGGCATAGTCGAAATCCGCTGTGGTGTGGATGGCCCGCAGGATCACGGCCTTGTTTTCCTCCAGCAGGACCCGGCCGCCCAGCTCCTGCTGGATGATCTCCATGCGCCGCGCCTCAATGTCGGCGGGGGCCACTCTCTGCAATTCCACGCTCATCGCTGTCCCTCCAGGATTTCATAGATTTTTTCCATATCCAACGCGGCCCGGACGCCGTCGGCCAGCAGGTCATACTGCCGCTCCTTGTAGTCGGTCCAGTCCTCCACGCCCTGGGCCGGGTCCAAGCCCTTGGCCTTCAACAGACAGGAGACAAAGGCCTGGGCGAAGCCGCCCTGGTCGAAAATGCCGTGGACATAGCTGCCCCAGACGTTGTCCCGGGCCATGCCGTCGGGCTTTCGGGTTCCGTTCTGGTCCAGCAAGGCCCAGTCGGTCTTTCCGGCGGTCCGGCCCATGTGGATCTCATAGCCTTCAAAAGATGCGCCGTTCAGGTCCTCAAAGATGCCCCGGGCATTCTGTACGGTTCCCGTGACCCGGGTCCGTTCCTTTTCCCCTAAGAACACCGTGTCGGCGTCCAGCAGGCCCATGCCCCGCAGCGCGCCGCCGGTCTCGGCTCCGGTGGGATCGGAGATAGAGCGGCAGAGCATCTGATAGCCGCCGCAGATTCCCACCACCGCGCCGCCCCGGGCCGCGTGCTTCAAAATGGCCGCCTCCAGGCCGCTCTGCCTGAGCCATCTCAGGTCGTCCATGGTATTCTTGGTGCCGGGTAAAATCACCGCGTCGGGATTGCCCAAATCGCCGGCGGAGGAAACATACCGGAGGGACACCTCCTGCATCCGGTCCAGGGAATTGAAGTCCGTGAAGTTGGAGATTCTGGGCAGCCGCACCACCGCCACGTCCACCAGGCCCTTTTTGGCCTGCCGGGTGAACCGGTCCGTGAGAGAATCCTCGTCGTCCAGGTCCACCTGTAAATGGGGCACCACGCCCACCACGGGGATGCCCGTCAGGTCCTCCAGCATCTTGACGCCCGGGTCCAGAATGGTCTTGTCCCCCCGGAAGTTGTTGATGATCAATCCCTTGATTCTCTCCCGCTCCTCCGGCTCCACCAGGGCCACGGTGCCATAGAGGGAGGCGAAGACGCCGCCCTTGTCAATGTCGGCGCACAGCAGCACCGGGGCGTTTGCCAGCTTCGCCATGCCCATGTTGACAATGTCGTCCTGCTTTAAATTGATCTCCGCCGGGCTGCCCGCTCCCTCCAGGACCATGATGTCGTGGGCGGAGGCCAGATCGTTGTAGGCGGCCAGGATATCGGGAATCAGCTGCTTTTTCATGGCGAAATAGTCCCGGGCCTTCATGATTCCCCGGACCTCGCCGTTAACGATGACCTGGGAGCCCACGTCGTTGGTGGGCTTCAACAGGATGGGGTTCATTTTCACGCTGGGCTCGATGCCCGCCGCCTCGGCCTGCATGACCTGGGCGCGACCCATCTCCAGGCCCTCGGCGGTGATGAAGGAGTTGAGGGCCATGTTCTGAGACTTGAACGGAGCCACGGAATGGCCGTCCTGTTTGAAAATCCGGCACAGAGCCGCCGCCAGGAAGCTCTTTCCGGCGTTGGATGTGGTGCCAAGCACCATGATGGATTTTGCCATGTCACGCCTCCAAACTGTTTCGCAATTCCGCTAAAAGCCGTTCGTTTTCCGATTTCTGCCCCACCGCCACCCGGTACCAGTCGGGCCCCAGGCCCCGGTAGTTGGCGCAGCTTCGGATCAGGATGCCACGCCGGAGCAGCCGGTCCTTCAAATCCGGGACGCCAGGCAGCCGGAACAGCAGATAGTTGGCCTGTCCCGGGATCACCTGGCAGCCCAGTGCCTCCAGGCCCTCCAGGAGCGCAGGCCGCAAGGCCATGATCCGTTCCCGCCCCTGCTCTGCCCAGCCGGTCTTTTCACAGCAGGCAAGCCCCGCCGCCTGGGCCGGGCCGGACACATTCCAACAGGGGCCCCAGGCCGCCAACTGCGCCGCCAGCTCCGGGGCGCAGAGGCCGTAGCCCAGCCGCAGGCCGGGGACGGCATAGGCCTTGGTGAAGGCCCGCAGCAAAAAGAGCTTCGGATGGTCCTTCAGGTACGGCGCAAGCCCGGGACCGGCCTGGGCCAGCGGCAGGAAGCACTCGTCCACCGCCAGCACGGCCCCCGCTTCCTCGCACCGGGCCAGGATTTGGAGCAGCAGATTCTCCGAAATCAGCCGTCCCGTGGGATTATTGGGGTTGCAGAGCATGACCAGGTCCACATCCGGCCGGATGTCCTCCAGAATTGTCTCCGTCACGTCGAAGTTCTGCGCCGGATGCAGGGGATGGAACCGGCAGGCGCAGCCCACCTGGGTCAGGGCCGCCTCATATTCGGAAAAGGTCGGAGCCGTCAGCAGCGCCGACCGGGGCCGCAGGGCCAGCGCCAGCCGGAAGATGACCTCCGCCGCGCCGTTTCCGCAGAAGACCTGCGCCGGGTCCACGCCGTCCCGCCGGGCAATGGCCCGCCGCAAGGCCCGGCACGCCGGATCCGGGTACTGGGTCAGGGATACGGCTGCCACCGCCGCGCGGACCTCCGGCGGCGGACCAAGGGGATTCAGATTGACGGAGAGGTCCAGAATCTCTCCTTGATAAACTTCCTTTGCGGAAACCAGGTCTCCGCCGTGGATTGAAATCATAAAGCCTCCAAAATACAAGCCCCTCGTGCCCCCTATCAGGGGGCTGCCGAGCCTGCGAGGCAGGGGGGTGTACCGACAAGTAATTTTACCGAACCACAGTACAATTGCAAACTTGCGACAACCCCCACCGCTTCGCGGAGCCCCCTGACAGGGGGCACGAGGGATTTTTCTCAGTGGAAGATCAGCAGTGGTATCACGTCAAAAATCAGCATGGCCAGGAGGGCCGTGTCCAAGGCCAGATTGTTGGCCCGCTTCACGTCGGCCCGCTCGATGTTCCGCACCGGGTCGCCGATGGTGGGCTTTTCCACAGGCTTGCCGAAATACAGGTGGGTGCCGCCCAACTGCAGGCCCAGAGCCCCGGCGCAGGCGGCCTCGGTGTGGGCGGAGTTGGGAGATTTGTGGTTCTTCCGGTCCCGGAAGAAAATCCGAAACGCGGCTTTGCCGTCGAAGCTCAGGCAGGCTGCCAGACACATGAGGAAGCCGGAGATACGGGCCGGAAGGAAATTGCAGACGTCGTCCAGCATGGCCGCCGCCCGGCCGAAGTAGCGATACCGGTCGTTTTTGTAGCCCACCATGGAATCCATGGTGTTGACGGCCTTATAGCACATGCCTCCCACCGGTCCCAGGAACGCCGCCCAGAGTAGGGGGGCCAAAATCCCGTCGGAGGCGTTCTCCGCCACGGTCTCCACGGCGGCGGCCAGGACCTCTTCCTCGGTCAGCTGCTCTGTATCCCGGCCCACAATCATGGACACGGCTTTGCGGCCGTCGTCCAGGGTGCCGTTCTCCAATGCATGGACCACCTTCATGCTCTCGGTCCGCAGGGATTTTGTGGCGAGAATCTGCCAGCAGATGATCCCTTCCACCGCGAATTGCAAAACCGGATGGACCAGGCCGCAGAGCCACAGGGCCAAGCCTGTGCAGAGGCCCGTCAGCCCCACGACCAGGATCACCAGCAGCACGCCCGCCCAGAGCAGGCCCCGGTTGGATTTGGGGAAGATGTTCCGCAGTCCCGGCTCCAGTTTGGTAATCAGCCAGCCCATGCCCTGGACCGGGTGGGGCAGCCAACGGGGATCGCCGAGCAGCAGGTCGATGAGAAAACCCAGTAATAAGGCGAGAAAATGGTTCATAAAGTTGCTCCTACGGACGCGCAATGCGCGCCCCTACTTTAATTGCATGGCGATTCCGCAGAAGACCCGGTCCACATGGTCCGCCCGCTTTGCCAGCTCGCAGCAGAGCCGTCCGGTCCGCTCCCGCCAGGCCCGGTCCTCCGGGTCTATGGGGACCACGCCGCAGCCCAGCTCGTCGCAGATCACAATACAGTCGGGAATGTCCGCCGCCGTCAGGTTGGGATTCGCCCGGGTCAGATTTTGGAGCCCGCATAAAATGGGCTTCTCCGCAGGCAGTTCCGTGGAAACATCCGTCCGTTCATAGCCGAGAGACAGCGCATAGTCCAGCTTTCCCTGTCCCTTGCCGCCGATGATCAGTCTCATAACGCCATCCCCTTTTGACACAGCACCGCCGCGGCCAGGCAGGCCAGCTCGCAGATTTGCAGGAACCAGCCTTCCAGGTCGCCGGTGATACCGCCAAATTCCTTCAAACTCATATGCCGGTAGTACGCCAATGCCAGCAGCGCGCCTGCCAGAATCGCCACGCCCTCCCAGCCGGGCAGACAGCCAAGCACCAGAGCCGCCGCCAGGAGCCACAGGGCCAGGACGATCCGATTGTGGCGCAGGTGGGAATTCTCAGAAAAGGACGCCAGCAGGCCGGAGCCCCGGGCATTGGGCATGGTCACGGCGCAGAGGCCGGACAGACTGCGGGACACCACGGGAATGAAAGCCAGGGCCAGGCAGGGCTTTGTCTCCGCCCACAGGGCCACGTCCAAAAGCAGATAAGCGCCCAGGCCGATGAGGGCAAAGGCACCGGTGTGGGAATCCTTCAAAATCTCCAGCTTCCGTTCCCGGCTCTGGTGGGAGCCCAGGGCGTCGCAGGTGTCGCAGAGGCCATCCAGGTGGATGCCGCCGGTGATGGAAATGGGAATCAGCGCGGCCACGGCGGCGAACAGGAGGCTTCCCAGATTCAGCTTTGCCGAAATCCAGAACCACAGAAGCTCCAGCGCGCCGGCGACCAGCCCAATCCACGGAAAGAAGCAGAACACATGGGACATGGCGTCCGGTCCCCATTCCACCCGGGGCATGGGCAGCTTGGAATACATGGCTGTGGCCAGCGTGAAGGACTGCCAAAGCTGTTTCATGGGTTTGCTCCTTTCCACAAAATCGGAATGCCGCAGCAGACCTCGTACACCCGGTCTGCCCTGGCCGCAATGGCCCGGTTCAGGTCTGCCAGAATGGATAAATATTGCTCCGTCTCCGGCGCATAGGAAATCCCGTCGGAGAACAGCTCGTTGGAGACGATGACCACGTCCTCACAGGCATCAAGCAAATGGCAGATGCCCTGCCAGATGCGGTCGTAGGCGCCTGCAAAGCCGTCGGGGCCGAAGCACTCGTTGGCGCACAGATTGGACATACATTCCAGCAGCGCCGCGCCGCCTTGGGGCAGCTCCGCATGAGCCAGATTCCGGGGGGCCTCCACGGTGACGAAGCCCTTGTCCTTCCGCATGTCCCGGTGCCGCCGGACCCGCTCCTGGCTCTCCCGGTCCCAGACCTCCATGGTCGCCACATAGACCCGGGGCCTGGCTTCGGAGGCCAGAATCAGGCTTTCCGCATATTCCGATTTTCCGGAGGCCGCGCCGCCGGACACAAGAGAGAGCATCCTTTTCGCTCCTTTTCATGGATCTTTCTGTTCCGGCGGGCGGCAGATTGCCGCCGCTGCATTTGATTATACGTTCAGGTACCCGGTCAGGACCTTCAGGGTATTGTAGACGCCGTCGATGTGGCTGCGCTCATAGCCGTGACTGGCGTAGACGCCCGCGCCGATCAGGCCGTGGCGGATGTCATAGCCCGCCGACAGAGCGGCCTCCACGTCGGAGCCGTAATGGGGATACACGTCCACGGCGTAGTCCGCCTCCGTTTTCTGGGCGGCCTGGATGAGCTTGCCCACCACCTCGTAGCTGTAGGGTCCGCCGGAGTCCTTGGCGCAGATGGAAACCTGCCGCTCGGTGCATTGCAGTCCCTCGCCCACGCAGCCCATGTCCACGGAGATGGCCTCCGTGATTCCGGCCGGAACGGAACCGGCGCAGCCGTGGCCCACCTCTTCATAGACCGTGACGTGGACATAGACATGGCGGGACAAAGCCGCGCCGGTATCCTGGAGATACTTCGCCAGGCCCAGCAGAATGCCCACCGACAGCTTGTCGTCCAGGAAGCGGCTCTTGAGATAACCAGATTCCGTGCGGCGGGTCCTGGGCTCGAAGCAGACGATATCGCCGACCTCCACACCCAGCTTCCGCACGTCTTCGGCGGAGGACACATTCTCGTCCAGCACCACCTCCGTGGCGTCAAAGGAACGCTTCATGTCGGAATAGGCCCCGTTGACATGGATGGAGGCGTTGCACAATTGCAGCGTTCCCTCCAGGACGCGGCCGTTCCGGGTATAGACCCGGACGTTTTCCGCCTCGCCGTTGTTGGCGTTCATGCCGCCCAAGGGCGTCAGGCGCAGGCAGCCGCTGCCCTTGATTTCCGCAACCATGGCGCCCAGGGTATCGGCGTGGGCAGCCAGCAGCAGGCCGTTCTGGCCGTCTTCCCCGCCCAGGTCCGCCAGGACGCCGCCCTTGGCTGTGATTTGGGCGGAAAAGCCCAGATCTTCAAATTCCTTCCGGACCCAGGCCGCGGCCCGGGAAGTGTAGCCCGTGGGAGAAT
Organism: uncultured Clostridia bacterium; assembly: GCA_945918815.1. GTDB lineage: Bacteria > Bacillota > Clostridia > Oscillospirales > Oscillospiraceae > Avoscillospira. The sequence continues at coordinate 39,648 of CAMEIU010000001.1, read as the reverse complement.
CAATGGCCAGCAATTGCGCCGTCTTCTCCCAGGCAAAATCAGCATAGCTTCGTTCCAGCATATGAAAACCTCCTGTTTTTTCAGCTTTGGGGCGTATACGCCTCCATGTTCAGATCGTCAAAGGTATTGCCGTCGTAGACCGTCATGGTCATATCCAGAATGGGCATGACGGCCACCGCGCCGGTGCCTTCGCCGAGGCGCATCCCGGCCTGAATCACGGGCCGGACTTCCAGGGCGTTCAGGACCGGCCAGCCCGCCGGTTCCCCGGAAAGATGGCTTGCCAGCATATAATCCTTGGCCGCCGGGCAGAGGGTCGCCGCCGCCAGAGCCGATGCGGCGGAGATCAATCCGTCGATCAGCACCGGCACATGATACAGGGCCCCGCCCAGGAACACGCCGCAGAGGCCCGCCAGATCGAAGCCCCCCACCTTGGACAGCACATCCACGGCGTCAGAGGGGTCCGGGTGGTGGAGGGCAATACCCGTTTCAATGGCCTGGATTTTCCGTTCCAGGCCCGCGTTGGAGAGACCCGCGCCCCGGCCGGTCATCTCCGCCGGACTGCGGTTCAGCAGCACCGACAAGACGGCGGCAGAGGTGGTGGTGTTGCCGATGCCCATTTCGCCCGTGGCAATCAGCCGCACGCCCCGGTCACAGAGGACCCGGACCGACTCCACGCCCACCAGAATGGCCTGCTCCGTCTCTGCCCGGGTCATGGCCGGTTCCTTTACGAAGTTCCGGGTGCCACCACGGCGGACGCACCGCTGGACGAGGCCGGGATGGTCCACCGGGTTCGCCATCCCCACGTCCACGGGGTAGATCTCCGCCCCGGCCACCCGGGCCATTTTGCACACGCTGGACTGCCGCTTCGCCATGTTTTCCACCACAATGGCCGTGACCTCCTGGCCTGACTGGCTGACGCCCTCGGCCACCACGCCGTTGTCGGCGCACATAATCGCCACGGCCTTTTTTTCAATGGAGAAGTCCTTGGTCCCGAACACACCGGCCATGCGGACCACCATATCCTCCAAAATCCCCAGGGAACCCAGGGGCTTGCCCACGGCATCCCACTTTTTCTGCGCCGCCGCCATGGCGACCCGATCCACGGGAACAATGGCGGAAATCACATCCTGTAATGTCATAAACGCACCTTCTGTTGATGTAAGCACCCTTGCGCCCCCTGCAGGGGTACGAGGGGTTATCTGTATATCCTGGCTGCCTCCAGAAAGCGTCTGGCCGCTTCCGGGTAGGAGGCGAAATGGAAATGGGGGAACCCGGCGTAGAGGCTTTTCGTCGCCACAGCCGCTTCCCAGCTTCGGTTGGACTGGGGCTTCCGGGCCGTAAAATCCGTGCCGGGGGCCGTGCTGTCCCAGTAGTGGAACTCATGGGCCGGTATGGTCTCGCCTTCTTTGAAGAGGAGACTGCCGGTCCTGGCCGTCAAGGTCACATAGCCGAACCGGCCCAGCTTTCCCGTGGGATAGGCCTCCGCCTCCAACACGCCCGCCATGGGCCAGGGGTTTCCGTTCGGATCCTGCAAGGTCCGGTGGAGATACAGAAAGCCGCCGCATTCGGCCACGGTGGGCAGGCCCGCCAACACCGCGTCATGGATGGACCGGCGCATGGATGCATTTTCCGCCAGTTCTTTGGCGTACAGCTCCGGGTAGCCGCCGCCCAGATACAGGCCCTGGGTCCCGGCGGGCAAAGCCCGGTCCGTCAAGGGGGAGAATTCCACCAGCTCCGCCCCCAGGTCCTCCAGGACCCGCAGCGAGTCGGCATAGTAGAAGCAGAATGCCTTGTCCTTGGCCACGGCGATCCGCGGGTTTCCTGCAACCACCTCCAGCTCTGGCAGCCGGTCCTTCAGATCCGGAGCCGTCCTTGCCAGGGCCAGCAGGCCGTCCAGATCCACGGTTTTTTCCGCCTGGGCCGCCAGGCGGTCCAGCTTTTCCTGCAAATCCTCGATCTCCGCCGCCGTCACCAGGCCCAGATGGCGGCTTTCCACGGCGCAGTCCTCCATGACCGGCAGATAGCCGAACACCGGCAGGCCCGTTTCTTTCGTGATGGTTTCCGCCAAACTCGGATAGAGCATGGGCGAGACCCGGTTCAGCAGGACCCCGGCGATCTGGCTGGGCTGCCGGAACGCCAAGAACCCCTGAATCTCCGCCGCCGCCGACAGGGCGCGGCCGCGGCCATTCACCACCAGCACTGCCGGGGTCTCCGTGGTCCGGGCCAGATCGTAGGCCGAGGCGTCGCTGCTCATGGCGATGCCGTCATAGTAGCCCATGGCCCCTTCCAGGACCGTGACGCCGGCATGTTCCGCATTCCGGGCCAGCAGCGCCCGGGCCGTGGATTTGGAAAAGAAGAATAAGTCCAGGTTGCAGCTCCGGGCCCCCAGAACCCGGCTGTGAAACATGGGGTCGATGTAATCCGGGCCGGACTTGCAGGCCATGGGCTTCAACCCCCGCCGGAGAAAGGCCCGCAGAACAGCGCAGGTGACGGTGGTCTTGCCGCCGCCGGAGGCCGGGGCGCAGAAGAGGATTCGCGGCGTCACGGCTGTCCCTCCCCGGAGAGAATGTATACGGGATTCTGGCCCATCATCATGTGATACCGGCCCAGGGTCTTGGCCTGGGCGGCGGAGATCTGGGTCACGTCCACATTTTGAAGGTCAAATGTTTTCATGCAGTTCAATCCGTCGGTCAGGCTCTCCAGGCTCACCGCCGTCAGGCAGATTCGGACCTGCGGATTTTTCTCCAAGGCCACCCGGAAGATTCCGTCCATGGAGCCGCTGGAGCCGCCGATGAACACGGCGTCAGGCTTCGGCAGGTCCGCCAGGACGGCGGGCGCCTCGCCCGGCACAACTTGCAAGTTCCAAAGGCCCAGGGCTTCTCTGTTCCGGGCAATCAGGTCCAGGGCTTCCGGCTCCTTTTCCACGGCGAAGACCCGGCCTTTCCAGGCAGCCATGGCGCAGGCGGCGGACACGGAGCCGGTTCCGGCTCCCACGTCCCAGAGGGTGGATTCCGGCGTGATGCCCAGCCGGGCCACGGCCAGGGTGCGTACCGTTTCTTTGGTCATGGGCGTCTTGCCGCGGATCAGCTGATCGTCCCACAGGCAGGGTGCGCCCTGATTCCAGCCCATGGGCCGGGGATTCTCCGCCAGGACCACGGCCAGATTGTCAAAGGTCCGGTCCGCCAGCTCTTCCGCCGTGCCGGAGGTGATGCGCTCGTCTTCGTAGGAGAGCCGCTCTCCCACGTGGACCGTCACATGGCCCAGACCCGCCTCAGTCAATAGGCGGCACAGGTCCCCGGCGGTGCAGGTGTTTCCGGTCAGAAGGAAGGTCTTTTCATGGGACTGAATCTCCCCCACGGCGTTGGCTGCCCTGCCATGGACCGACACCAGCTTCACGTCCTGCCAGGACGTGTGGAGCTTGGCGCAGAAGTAGTTCACGGAGGAAATGCCCGGCACGGTCTCCACCCGGACGCCGTCCAGCAGGTCGTAGAGCTTGGCGGCCCCGCTGTAAAAGCCCGGGTCGCCGGACAGCAGCACCGACACCGTCCCGTCAAAGGCCCGTACGGCGGCGGCAATGTCCTCGGCGCGAATCAGGGCTTCTTTTTGGCCCGGATGCTCCGGGAACGCCTCCAGCATCCGCCTGGCCCCGATGAGCAGGCCGCTCTCCCGAATCCGCCTCATAGCCCCCAGGGTCAAGGTCTCCGGGTTCCCCATACCGATGCCGATGAGATAACAGGTGGTCATAGATACCTCCAATGGACAATTGATAATTGACAATGAATGTGTCGCTATGCGACGAATCTATTATTTCGCTTCGCGCCATGAGCAGGTAGGTGCAGCGCATATTTCAATCATTTTCCGAAGGAAAATACCTCCATTGTCCATTGTCAATTGTTCGTTATCAATTTGAAAAAGAGTTCTTCCAATCCAAGGCCCGTCTCCTCCGTGGGACGTCTGATGACCAGGAGCTTGGCGTTGGCCTGCCTGGCTGCTTCGGCTTTTTCCAGGAAGCCGCCGGGCTTGCCGGTGTCTTTGGTCACCAGGATTTTCCCGTCCATGGATTTTAACGTCGCAGCGTTCATCTCCACGGAGAAGGGTCCTTGCATACAGATGATGTGGGCCGCCGGATAGCCCAGGTCCAGGGCGTGCTTTAAACTGTCCAGACTGGGCAGGACCCGGACCCACAGGCGGTCTTTATAATCCGTAAACGCCGCCAGGTCCTTGCTGCCGGTGGTCAGCAGAATGTTTCCCGGCAGGTCCGCCAGCATTTGCGCCGCCGCCGCGGGGCTTTCGGCCCAGAGCACGTCCCCGGCTTCCTCCCGGGGCCGCAGGAGCCGCTCATAAGGCAGGCCCGCAGCCTTGGCCGCTGCCCGGATGTTTTCGCTGACCTGGGCGGCATAGGGATGGGTGGCATCCACCACACAGGTGTAACCCTTGGCCATTTCCGCCTCCATGGAGGCCTGATCCATGCGGCCCGTCAGCACCGTCAGACCCGGCTGCGGCTCCAACAAGTCCCGGCCATAGTCCGTGGCCACGGAGCAGATCACGGTCACCCCGGCCCGGGCCAGACGCTGGGCCAATTCATGGCCTTCGGCGGTGCCGCCGAACAGCAAGACCTTCATCGCCGCAAATACCCTCTGGGCGTCACCAGATGGCCGCCGATGACCTGGGTCTGACTGTTGCCGATGAAGACCGTGGTGAACATATCCACCTGGGCATTCCGCAGCTCCGCCAATGTTAAAATCGTATAGGCCTCCCCTTCCCGTCCGATCTGGCTGACATAGCCGCAGGGCGTTTCGGGGGATTTGGATTCCAGCAGAATGTCGCAGGCCTTTTGCAGATAGTCCTTCCGCTTGTGGCTGGAGGGATTATAGAGGCACAGGACGAAATCCGCCTGGGCGGCGGCCCGGAGGCGGGTTTCGATCTTCTCCCAGGGCGTCATGAGATCCGACAGGGATACCAGGCAGAAGTCGTGCATCAAGGGCGCGCCCAGGACCGCCGCGCCGCCGCAGGCGGCGGTGATGCCGGGGATGACCTCCAGCTCCACCTGGGGCCACTGGGGGGACAGCTCATAGCACAGGCCCGCCATACCATAGACGCCGGGATCGCCGGAGCAGACCATGGCCACAGTCTTGCCGCCATCTGCCAGCTCCAACGCCATCTGGCACCGCTCCGTCTCCTTGCGCATGGGGGTGGAGCGCAGGTCCTTGTTGGAATACGCGTCCCGGATGAGGTCGATGTAGACCGTATAGCCCACGATGATATCGGAGGCGTCCAGCGCAGCGGCGGCCCGCCCCGTCAGATCCGCCCCGCCGCCGGGGCCAAGGCCGATGATGTAGAGTTTTTTCATAGGTACCTCCTATTACAACACATTCTGTTCCCCGGACGGACGGCTGATAGCCGCCCCTACAAAGGGCACGAGGGCGCCCATGTCAGTGTAACGTTTTCCATGGCCGCGGCGAAGGTCACGCCGTCGGAGGCGGTTTTGGGGATAAACACGGTCCCGCCCGCCCGTTGGGCGGCCCGCTGGCAGACGTTGTCCACGCCGGTGGTCTTCTGTACAAAATGGGACGGCGGGAAATCGCCCGGCTCCCGGGCCAGTTCTTCCGCCGGATAGAATTGAATGGGCCAGTCGTGGGCCTGGGCCAACTCCAACAGGCCCTGTTCGTCTTTCTTCAAATCAATGGAGGCCAACCCAATGACGGCTGCTTCCGGCAGCGCATGGGCTTCCAAAAACGCCGCCAGCCGGTCCTCCAGATGGTCCCGGGACGTGCCACGGCGGCAGCCGATTCCCAGGGTCACGGCCGTGGGAACAAGATGCAGCGTCTGGGGAAAGGGCTTCAGCTCCGTGGTATGGCTGACGCAGATTCCGATCTCAGCCGGTCCCTGGGTCAGGCCCGCGGGCAGGGTTCCAGCAATGGGAAATTCAGAGGAAATCCCCACCGGCTCGTTGTCCAGCAGCGCAGCGGAAACGGCCTTCGCCAGCTCCCGGCTGGTCAGGACCAGATTCTGTTCCTTGGCCCACACATCCACGGCAAATTTGCCCTGGACGTCGGTGGCCGTGGAAACGGCCGCCTGGCCGCCGGTGATTTTGGCAACCTGTTGAGCCAGGGCGTTGGCCCCGCCCACATGGCCGGACAGCAGCGGCACGGCGAAACGGCCCAATTCGTCCACCGACACCACGGCGGGATCAGAAAACTTATCCCGTACAAAGGGCGCAATGGACCGGACGGCGATGCCGGAGGCGGAAATAAAAATCAGGGCCTCGCTGTCCCGAAACCGTTCTCCGGTCCAGGCTTGCAGATCCCCATAGGACGGAAGCCCCAACTCCGCTGAAAGCCTGCCGGTGGTCCAGAGAGTCCCGCCCAAGGTCCGGGCCAGCCTTTGGCCCAATTGGCAGCCCGTCCGGGTGAAGGCGATGAGGGCGGTCACCGGGAGGCCTCCCGGCAGCCGTGGGAGAAGCCCGGGTCATAGAGCAGAGAGCGGTCGTACTGATTGCCCAGGAAGCCGCCCACGGTGATCAGGGCCGTCTTGGTGATGTGGTTCTCCCTGGCCGTCTGGGCCAGGGTGGAGACGGTGCAGCGGAAGATCCTTTCATCGGGCCAGGTGGCCTTATAGACAATGGCCGCCGGGGTGTCCGGCTCATAGCCGCCGGCCAGCAGGTCCGCCTGGGCCTGTTCCAGCAGGCTGGAGGACAGGAACAGGACCATGGTGCTGTGATGAGCCGCCAGGGCCTGCAATTTTTCCCGCTCCGGCACCGGGGTCCGGCCCTCGGCCCGGGTGATGATGACGGTCTGGCTGACGTTGGGAAGCGTATACTCCGCCCGCAAGGCCGCCGCCGCGCCGCAGAAGGAGGACACCCCGGGGGTCACGTCATAGGCATAGCCCCGGGCCTCCAAGGCGTCCATCTGCTCCCGGATGGCGCCATAGATGGAGGGGTCGCCGGTGTGGAGCCGCACGGTGGTCTTGCCTTCCGATTCGGCCCGGTCCATGACGGCCAGGACCTGCTCCAAAGTCATGGAGGCGGAATCGTAAATCTCGCAGTCCGCCCGGCATTGGTCCAGCAGAGCCGGATTCACCAGGGAACCGGCATAGACGACCACATCGGCCTCGGACAGGAGCCTCGCGCCCCGTAACGTGATGAGATCCGGCGCGCCGGACCCGGCGCCGACGAAGTGAATCATAAATAGCCCTCCTTCAAAAGAACACACATCCCTCGTGCCCCCTCCTAGGGGACTGTCAGCGAAGCTGACTGGGGGTTGTATCGACACGCAATTTTACCGATCATACGATACAATTGCAGATTTGTAACAACCCCCAGGCTCGCAAGCTCGCCAGCCCCCTCAAAAGGGGGCACGAGGGTGCCAGCAAAATTTCAATCATTTTCCGAAGGAAAATACCTTCATTGTCCATTGTCCATTGTCAATTGTCCATTGTTTCTGTGTTTTTCCAGCAACGCCTTTGCCCCGTCCGTCATGGCCACGATGTTGGACGACTGGGAGAAAAAAATCGCCTGGGCGTTCATGGACCCGGCCCGGTGCTTCAGCGTCTCGCCGACGGCCTTGGCCATGGAAGCCATGACCGGCTGCACCAGGCCCGCCTGGGCCAGCAAGTCCATGGCCGCGTCGGTGGTGGCGGATTTGTAGAGATTTTGGAGCAACTCCCGGTCTCCGCCGCAGAGGGCCGCGTGCGTCACAAACACCTCCCGCCTGCCGTCGGCGGTGTGGGAATGGGTGTCGGTGATTCCGGCGGCCAGCTTGCAGAGCTTCCCCATATGGCCGATGAGCAGCACGGAAGTAAATCCCAGGTTCACGGCGGAGTCCAGGGCGTCGCCGATATAATTGGAGCATTGGACCGCCCGATCCATGTCCAGGCCCAGAGTCTCCCGGGCAAAGGCCGCGCCATAGTTGCCGGGGGCCATGAGCAGGTCCGCGACCCCCTCTGCCCGGTGGACTTTCATCTCCGCCCTTGTGGTATCCACCAGAGCCTGGCGACTCATGGGCCGGACAATGCCGGTGGAGCCTAAAATCGAGATGCCGCCCTCGATGCCAAGCCTTGGGTTGAAGGTCTTGGCAGCCAGCTTCTCTCCCTCCGGCACGGAAATCACGGCCTGCAGGCCGCCGTCATATCCCTGTAGGGCCTGCCGGAGCTGTTCTTCGATCATCTTCCGGGGACCGGAATTGATGGCGGCGGCGCCCACCGGCTGATTGAGGCCCGGCCTGGTCACCCGGCCCACGCCCCGGCCGCCGTCGATGAGAATCCCTCCGCTTGTCCGCGTCACCGTGGCCACGATCAGGGCCCCGTCGGTGACGTCGCAGTCGTCCCCCGCGTCTTTTCGGACGCCGCAGGAAGCCCAATCCGTTCCCCGGTCCAAGGCCTCCGGTTCCAAGGTCACAGCAATTCCCGCCGGGGTCTCGACGACCACCTGGGCGGGAAAGCTGCCGGTCAGCAGGGCCTCCGCCGCCGCCCGGGCCGCCCCCGCAGCACAGGTGCCGGTGGTATAACCGCAGCGCATCTGCTTTTGTCCCACAGACAGATAATGCTCCAGCATGACGCGCTCCTTTCCCGGCAAAATAAAAATGAGCAGCCCAAAAGGCTGCCCAACCATCCACAAACTGAACACCGCAGCCTTGGCTCCAAACGATGGAAGCAGGTCTCCTGGCTTCAGGTCACGGCACGGCGCGCCTTCTCGGGATCGCTCCCAATGGCATTGGCGCCTTGCTCCCTGTTACAGTGACGGGGTTCGCTTCGGACTTGCACCGAATTCTCTATTCTCCCTTACGGGCACTCCCACCGGAACAACATATCCAATTGACACGGCTATACTATATAATATTTTTTCCCCTGCGTCAATCGGAAATAAAAATTGGAAGTTGCCGGTGCGATATACCGTCTATGTAGGGCGCAGCGACCCGACGCGCCGTTTGGCAGTTGGTTCCAGGATGCAGCTGCCTGCCAGCGGCACGTCCAGTGGCCGTGCTCTACATAGGTGGTACAACCGTGCGGGCGACCGCAAGGGTCGCCCCTACGGCTCACTTGGAAATTGGCAATTTACTTCGCGTACTCAAATTCCAGGTCATAAATGCTGACCGTGTCGCCGTCCTGGATACCCATGGCTTCCAGGCGGTCGAAGAGGCCGCATTGGCGGAGCTGGCGGTCGAAGTACATTCTCGACTCGTAGTCGTCGAAGTTGACGTCGGCCAGGAGCCGTTCCATCCAGCCGCCGGAGATGACCCACAGGTCGTCGTACCGCTGGATCTGCAGTTCCTCCACTTCACCGGCCTGGGCCAGAGGCTTGACGTACTCCGGCTCATAGACCGTCACCGGCGGCAGCTCCCGGAGGCGGGCGGCCACGGTCTGCATCAGCTGCCGGGTGCCCTGGTGGGTGGCGGCGGAGATCTCGTAGAACTCGTAGCCCCGCTCCGTCACATACTGCCTCAGACGTTCCAGGTTGTCGCTGCCCTCGGGAAGCAGGTCCACCTTATTGGCGGCCACGAGCATGGGCCGGGCGGCCAGATCGGGAGAATACTGGGCCAATTCCTGGTTTATCTTTTCAAAATCCTCCACCGGGTCCCGATCCTCGCTGCCGGACACGTCCACGATGTGGACCAGCAGGCGGCAGCGGTCGATGTGCCGCAGGAAATCGTGGCCCAGGCCAAGGCCCTCGGCCGCGCCCTCGATGATGCCGGGGATGTCGGCCATGATAAAGCTGACGCCCTCCTCCACATAGATGACGCCCAGGTTGGGATACAGAGTGGTGAAGTGGTAGTTGGCGATCTTGGGCCGGGCATTGGAGGTGACGGACAACAGGGTGGATTTTCCCACGTTGGGGAAGCCCACCAGGCCCACGTCGGCCAGGAGCTTCAGCTCCAGGACCACCTCATGGGCCTCGCCGGGGAGCCCCGCCTTGGCAAAGCGGGGCACCTGCCGGGTGGGGGTGGCGAAGTGCTTGTTGCCCCAGCCGCCGCGGCCGCCCTTGCACAGGATGAAGTCCTGGGAATCGGACATATCCTTGATGATCTCGTTGGTCTCGGCGTCCCGGACCACGGTGCCCCGGGGCACCCGGATGATCAGGTCCTCGCCGTTTTTGCCGCGGCATCTCGCGCCCTGGCCGTCCAGGCCGTTGGGAGCGGTATATTTGCGCTTATAGCGGAAGTCCATCAGGGTGGACATGTTGTCGTCCACCCGTAACACGATGCTGCCGCCGGTGCCGCCGTCGCCGCCGTCGGGGCCGCCCTGGGCCACATATTTCTCCCGGTGAAACGCCACGGCCCCATTGCCGCCGTTTCCGGCCCTGACGGAGATTTTGACTTTATCTACAAACATAGTGTCCCTCCTAATAAAAGGGGTCTTACGAATAGCTTGCCCGAAACGTTGGGAAACTTTCAACAACTCTCGTAGGGGCGGCTATTAGCCGCCCGCTTCCCTGGTCCACACTGTAGCAGCCCCTACAGAGGGGGGCACGAGGGTGCGTCTAATAAAAAGGGCTGTCCCAAAAGGCAATTGACCCTTTCTGAGACAGCCGCTTCTTTGTAGGATTACTGTTCCGCGTACACAGAGCACTTTTTGCGATCCTTGCCCATGCGCTCGAACTTGACCTTGCCGTCAACCAGAGCGAAGAGGGTGTCGTCGCTGCCGATGCCAACGTTGGTACCGGGATGGATATGCGTGCCTCTCTGGCGCACCAGAATGTTGCCGGCCAGCACGAACTGACCGTCCGCACGCTTCACGCCCAGCCGCTTGGACTCGGAATCACGGCCGTTCTTGGTGGAGCCGCCGCCTTTCTTGTGGGCGAAGAACTGAAAGCTGATCTTCAGCATGTTATTGCACCTCCATAACTTCGATATAATCAGGGTATTGGTCCCGCAGCTCACACAATGTGAGCATCATGCCTGTCAGGACGGCCTGGACGGTGTCCTCGTCCTCACAGACGGCGGGAAGGGTCAAGGTGATTCGGGCCTCTTCTTCGTTCACCTTGGTTTTCACGCGGTTGCCCAATACATCCACAATGGTGCATTCGGCAAACTGCACGGCGGTGGAGACGGCGGCACAGATGATATCCGCGCCCGCTTCCGCGTAGCCGCTATGGCCCGAGACGGTGAATCCGTTGATTCTGCCGTCCTGATCGAAAAATTCTACGGTCGTCATTACACGGAGATTTTCTCGATCTGCACCTTGGTGTAAGGCTGACGATGGCCCTGCTTGGACTTGGAGTCCTTCTTGGAGCGGTACTTGAAGACGATAACCTTCTTGCCCTTGCCATTCTTCAGGACCTTGCCTTCCACGGAAGCGCCAGCGACCACGGGCGCGCCGAACTTAGAGTTCTCGCCGTCCAGGACTGCCAGCACCTGATCGAAGGTCACGGTGGATTCGGCTTCCGCATTCAGCTTTTCAACATAGAGGACGTCGCCCTCCTTGACGCTGTACTGCTTGCCGCCGGTCACGATAACTGCCTGCATTTCAATTTGCACCTACCTTTGTTGTAGACTCGCTCTGGAGGCGTGAGGGCAGACCTCAACTTACAGCCTCTTCAATGCGGCTTTTCTATTATAGCAGGGAGATATGGGCTTGTCAAATGGTTTTTTCAAGAATTGACGCAGAATTCACCTGATTTTATGAGGAAAGCGGCGCTTCTAAAAGGAATTGCCCATAGAAACGCATGTCATTGCGAGGAGCGAAGCGACGTGGCAATCCGTTTTCTCTTTGTTCTGATTTTCGTACTGCCTACAAGGGGTGCGGATTGCCACGACCAGTCTGCGGACTGGTCTCGCAATGACATACGTTATCACCGGCGCATATGTTATATGTTCTGCCGGAGCTGTTCCAACGCCTCCGGCGTGTCGGCGTCGGCCAATTGAATCGCCGGGACTTCCATTAGGCGCAGGCGGTCCGGGTGGGCGCGGATGACGCGACTGCCGCCTACGTCGCCTTCCAACTTCAGAAGCTCCGGAAACAGGTTCGCCGGAAACAGGCAGGGGTTGCCCCGTTTGCCCCGGCTGGCGGCGGCCACGATTTGGTCCGGCGTCTCCAGGAAAGCCGCGGCCAGGCGGGCCACGGTCTCCGACGTGAGGAACGGCTGATCCGCCGTCATGAACAGCACGCCGCCGCAGTCTCCCACCGCTGCCAGACCCAGCTGAATCGTATGGCTGACGCCCCAGTCGGGATGCCGGTTCCGCACCCATTGGAACCCCTTTTCCGCCGCCAAGGCCGCCACGGCGTCATACTGGGTCACGGCAACCACGGTTCGGAACACATGGTCCGGCACCGCCTCCAGAGCTCTCTGATACAGCGGCTTTCCGTCCAGCTCCCGGGCCAGCTTATTGCCGCCGAACCGCAGGCCGCTGCCCGCTGCCATGATCACGCATCCTAAGTCCATTCCATCGCCTCCGCCGCATGGGATTTGTTCAAAATGATTATAGTCCCGCCGCGCTGTCCCTGTCAACGCGCATTTCTTTTCCCCAGAATCAATATATTTTTAAAAATATAACGATTTTTTCTAGGCGAACTCAAAAAAATGTGCTATGATAAACCATAACAATCGAACGCTTTTTCGTCAAGTTTCACAATCTCACCCAGCAAAGGAGGGTATTTTATGAGCGCCAGCGTAGGAAAAAGTATCACCCGCGTGGACGCCTACGACAAGGCCACCGGGCGGGCGAAATACACAGATGACCTGTGCGACCGCAGCGCCCTGATCGCCAAGGTGGTCCACTCCACTGTGGCCAACGGCCTGGTCACAGCCATTGACACCTCCGCCGCCGAACAGATTCCCGGCGTGGTCAAAATCGTCACCTGCTTTGACGTGCCGGACCGGCCGTTCCCCACGGCGGGCCATCCCTGGAGTACGGATCCCCACCATCAGGACGTGGCCGACCGGCTGCTGCTGAACCGGCGGGTCCGGTATTACGGCGACGACGTGGCCGCCGTCATCGCGGAAAACGAAGTGGCCGCCGCCCAGGCGGTCCGGGCCATCCGGGTGGAGTATGAGGAATATCCGGTGCTTCTGGACGTGTTCGACGCCATGAAGGAGGGGGCCACCCAGCTCCATGAGGGCTACCCCAACAACATTCTGGCCCACACCCAGATCCGCAACGGCAACTATGAAGCCGCCATTCAGGAGCCGGGCCTCCTCAAGGTGGAGGGCTGGTACGACACCCCCACGGTGCAGCACTGCCACATTGAAAACCACATCTGCTGCGCCCATATGGAGGCCGGGCGAATCATCATCACCTCCTCCACCCAGATTCCCCACATCATCCGCCGCTGCGTCGGCCAGGCGCTGGGCATTCCCTGGGGCAAGGTCCGGGTTGTGAAGCCCTACATCGGCGGCGGCTTCGGCAACAAGCAGGACGCATTGTATGAGCCCCTGTGCGCCTATCTGACCACCCAGGTGGGCGGCCGTCTGGTGAAGCTGGACTGCAGCCGGGAAGAGACCTTCGTCTCCAACCGGGTCCGTCACGCCATCCGCACCCACATCATCTCCTGGGTCCGGCCCGACGGCACCTTCGCTGCCCGGAAGGTCGAGTGCTTCGCCAACCAGGGCGGCTACGCCTCCCACGGCCACGGCGTCTGCGCCAAGGGCATGGGCGCGTTCCCCCAGCTGTACCCCTGTCCCAACGTGGAGGGCGACGCCTACACGGTCTACACCAAACGGCCCGTGGACGGGGCCATGCGGGGCTACGGCATTCCCCAGGCCATGTTCGCCGGCGAATCCCACATTGACGACGTGGCCAAGGCCCTGGGCCTGGAGCCCCTGGCTTACCGGCGGAAGGTCGTCATGCCCGTGGGCTTCAAGGACGCCTTCTCCAAAAACGAGAACTACTTCGACACCTTCAACCAGGTCCTGGACAAGGGCATGGCCTACATCGACTACCAGCGGAAATACAAGGAATATCAGAACCAGGCCGGCCCCGTCCGCAAGGGCATCGGCTGCGCCGTGTTCTGGTACAACACCGCCGTATGGCCCATCTCTCTGGAGTCCAGCTCCTGCCGCATGGTGCTGAATCAGGACGGCTCCATTCAGGTCCAGACCGGCGAGACGGAGATCGGCCAGGGCTGCGACACGGCCTACAGCCAGATGGCCGCCGACGCCGTGGGCATTCCCGTGGAGGACGTCCACATCGTCTCCACCCAGGACACGGACGTGACCCCCTTCGGCACCGGCGCCTACGCCTCCCGCCAGACCTACATCGGCGGCTTCTCCATCAAGCAGACCGGCACGCTCCTCAAGGAGCGCATTCTGAAATACGCCGTGGAGCTGACCCGCCAGACCTACACCAACCTGGATCTGGTGGACGGCAAGATCATCCGCAAATCCGACGGCCGGGTTCTCATGACCCTGGGCGAGCTGGCCACGGAGGCCCTCTACAGCCTGACCCACTCCCAGCATCTGACTGCCGAGAGCACCTACCAGATTCAGAACAACGCCTACTCCTTCGGCTGCACCTTCGCGGAGGTGGAAGTGGATATTCCCCTGTGCAAGGTGAAGCTTCTGAACATCATCAACGTCCACGACTGCGGCACCCTGATCAACCCGGCCCTGGCCGAGGCCCAGGTCCACGGCGGCATGTCCATGGCCATCGGCTACGGCCTGTCGGAGCAGCTGCTGTTTGACCAGAAGACCGGGCGTTCTCTCAACAACAATCTCTTGGACTACAAGCTCTCCACCTTTATGGACCATCCCCATCTGGAGGCCCAGTTTGTGGAGAACGCGGAGCCCACCAGTCCCTACGGCACCAAGGCCCTGGGCGAGCCGCCGGCCTGCTCCGGCGCGCCGGCCATCCGCAACGCCATCTTCAACGCCACCGGCGTGGCCATCGACCAGTGTCCCATGACCCCCCACGTTCTCTTTGCCAAGTTCAAAGAGGCCGGATTGATTTAAGGAAGGAGGCAGACGCATGTACGATATGGCAGCATTTTATGAGGCGTCCAGCGTGCAGGACGCGGTGGCCCTCCGATTGGCCCACCCCGAAGCCCAGATCATCGCCGGCGGCACCGACGTGCTGGTGCAGATGCGGGAGGGCAAGCGGGCAGGCAAGGCTCTGATTTCCATCTACGGCCTGGACGAACTGCGGGGCGTCAGCATGGAGACAGACGGAACCATCCGCATCGGCTCCCTGACCAGCTTCTCCCACATCACCAAGGACCCCATCATTCAGAAATACATCAATGTATTGGGTCAGGCCGTGGACATGGTCGGCGGCCCCCAGATCCGCAACGCCGGTACCATCGGCGGCAACACCTGCAACGGCGTGACCTCCGCCGACTCGGCCTCCACCCTGGTGGCCTGGGACGCGGTCGTTGAATTGACTGGCCAGAACGGCAAGCGGCTGGTGCCCATTCAGCAGTTCTACATCAAGGCCGGCACGGTGGATTTGAAGCCCGACGAGATTCAGACCGGCATTCTCCTGCCCAAAGCGGCCTATGAGGACTACTACGGATACTATATTAAATACGCCATGCGGGAGGCCATGGACATCGCCACCACCGGCTGCTCCGTCAACGTGAAGCTGTCGGAAGACAAGAAGACCATTGCCGACGCCCGCATCGCCTACGGCGTGGCCGGTCCCGTCCCCATGCGCGCCCCCAGCGCGGAAGCCGCAGCCAAGGGCAAGCCGGTCAGCATGGACACCGTGGCGGCCTTCGGGGCAAAGGTCCTGGACGACATCAATCCCCGTGATTCCTGGCGGGCCTCCAAGGCCTTCCGGCAGCACATCGCCGTGGAGCTGGCGAAACGCTGCCTGATGGAATCCATCCGTCTCGCGGGAGGTGCGATCTGATGGCACAGTTTAAAGAGATTCACTGCAACATCAACGGCAAGGACGTGACCGCCGTGGTGGATGTGCGGGCCAGCCTGACCGACATGCTCCGCAACGATTTCCGGCTGACCTCCGTGAAGAAGGGCTGCGAGGTGGGCGAGTGCGGCGCGTGCAATGTCATCATCGACGGCGAGTGCTTCAACTCCTGCCTGTATCTGGCGGCCTGGGCCGACGGCAAGCACATTCGGACGTTGGAAGGCCTTCTGGGCCCCAACGGCGAGCTTTCCGACATTCAGCAGGCCTTCGTGGACGAGGCCGCCATCCAGTGTGGCTTCTGCACCCCCGGCTTCATCATGACCGCCGTGGAAATTCTGGAGACTGGCAAGCTCTACACCGACGACGAGCTCCGAAAGCTCCTGTCCGGCCACCTGTGCCGCTGCACCGGCTACGAAAACATCCTCCGGGCCGTGCGGAAAACCATGTACAAGCGGCTGGGATTGGAGCCGCCGAAGTAAGGAAATATCAACAATTTTTAAACTTTTCCCCAAGGGCTTCCAGCCCTTGGGGATTTGTGTTATAATGATATTAAGATTGCATAAAGATGTATTAAGATTTTCAGGGAAGCAAAAAATTGGGATTTGGCGATGTGATGTATCGCCAATGTAGGGCGCGGGAAGGTGAATTGCCCGAAGGGCAAGAGAGGCCGGTCTGGACCGCGACCCGACGCGCCGTTTGGCAGTTGGTTCCAGGATGCAGTTGCCTGCATACGGCACGTCCGGTGGCCGTGCCCTACAAAAAGCTGTACATCAACAAATCCCAATTTCCCCTATCCAACTTTCAGACGATTGAAACGGAGTATTGATTTTGAAAAACACCACCACCGAAAAATTAAAGGAGAAGCTGCGGGAGGCGCTGCAGGCGGTGCTGCCGATCATCGGACTGGTGCTGCTGCTGTGCTTTTCTGTGGCCCCCATTTCGCCCAGCATTCTGCTCTGCTTTCTGATCGGCGGCGTTCTGCTGATCGTGGGCATGATGTTCTTCACCCTGGGCGCGGAGATGGCCATGTCGCCCATGGGCGAGCAGGTGGGCAAGCGCATGACCCAGAGCAAGAACATCTGGATCATCCTCGGCCTGTCCTTCCTGCTGGGCTTCATCATCACCATCTCTGAGCCGGATCTGCAGGTTCTGGCCAATCAGGTGCCGTCTGTTCCCAACATGGTCCTGATCCTTTCCGTGGCCGTGGGCGTGGGCATATTTCTGGTCCTTGCCTTGCTTCGTATGCTGATTGGTATCCCCCTTCGGAATTTGCTGCTGGTTTTTTACGCGGCGGTATTTGTCCTGGCCCTGTTTGTTCCCAAGGATTTCCTCAGTGTGGCTTTTGACTCCGGCGGCGTCACCACCGGTCCCATGACGGTGCCCTTTATTATGGCCCTGGGCGTCGGCGTCAGTGCCATCCGAAGCGACCGCCACGCGGCGGACGACAGCTTCGGTCTGGTGGCCCTCTGCTCTGTGGGCCCCATCGCGGCGGTCCTGCTGCTGGGCATGATCTATCATCCGCAGGAGAGCGCCTATGTGCCGCCCACCATTCCCGAGGTGTCCGATTCCGTGGAACTGTGGTCCCTGTTCCGGGTGGGGCTGCCGACTTACATCCGGGAGATCGCCGTCTCCCTGCTGCCCATTGTGGTCTTCTTTGCCCTGTTCCAGCTGGTGGGGCGGGACCTGACACGTCGGAATCTGATGAAGATCGGCGTTGGTCTGGTCTACACCTATGTGGGATTGGTACTGTTCCTCACCGGCGTCAACGTGGGCTTTATGCCCGCCGGCAACTATCTGGGCCAGGTTCTGGCCGGGTCCAGCTGGCCCTGGATCCTCATTCCCATCGGCATGGTCATGGGCTTCTTCCTTGTCAAGGCCGAGCCGGCCGTCTATGTGCTCAACAAGCAGGTGGAGGAAATGACCGACGGCGCCATCTCCGCTCACGCCATGGGAACCAGCCTGTCCATCGGCGTGGCCCTGTCTGTGGGCATCGCCATGGTGCGGGTCCTGACGGGAATCTCCATCATGTGGTTCCTGATTCCGGGCTACCTCATCGCCATCGTCATTTCCTTCTTTGTGCCGAAGCTCTACACCGCCATCGCCTTCGACTCCGGCGGCGTGGCCTCCGGTCCCATGACCGCCGCCTTCCTGCTGCCCCTGGCCCAGGGCGCTTGTACCGCCGCCGGAGGCAATCTGATCACCGACGCGTTCGGCGTAGTAGCCATGGTGGCTATGACGCCGCTGATCACCATCCAGATTTTAGGCCTGGTCTCTCAGTGGAAAAAGTCCCGCGCCGGCCGGACCGCCAAGGTCCCCGACGCCGTCCTGGCCTTCGCATTGCTGGATGACGACGCCATCATTGAATTGTAAAGGAGGCCGCCTATGCACGAATTATATCTCATGGTCTCCATCGTCAACCGGCGGCAGGCCGGCCGCTTCTACGACCTCTACGCCGAGCTGGGCGTGACCCTGGGGATGGTAACCCTGGGCCGCGGCACGGCGGCCTCGGACATTCTGGATTACTTCGGTCTGGCCGCCGCCGAAAAAGCCATCTTTGCATCCGTCGTGACGGAAGAGACCTGGAAAGCCGTTAAGTGCAATCTGCAAAAACGGATGCACATCGATGTGCCCGGCACGGGCATCGCCTTTATCATCCCCATCAGCAGCATCGGCGGGAAAAAGCAGCTGCAATTTCTGCTGAATGGGCAGGCATTTGAGAAAGGAGAGGAATCGACCTTGAAGGAAACCCGCTATGAGCTGCTGCTCATCATTGCCAACCAGGGCTATTCGGAGCTGATCATGGATGCCGCCAGAGCAGCCAAAGCCGGCGGCGGCACCGTGATCCACGGCAAGGGCACCGGCATGGAGGCCGCCGAAAAATTCCTGGGCTTCTCCCTGGCCTCGGAGAAGGAGGCGGTGCTGATCGTGGTCCCTACCGCCGACAAAAACGCGATCATGCAGGCCGTCATGGAAAAAGCGGGCCTGCGCAGCAAGGCCAAAGCCATCGCCCTCTCCCTGCCCGTCACCAGCACCGCAGGCCTCCGGCTAACAGAAGCGGAATGGACAGCGGATGATTGAATATACCCTCCAGAACACGCTCTGTAGGGGCGGCTATCAGCCGCCCGTCAGATTCCCGACCACCACCGCAGGGACGGATGATGCACCTTATAGAGGGGGCACGAGGATCCTGTGCAAATTTCAAATCATCCGCATCCGCGGATACGTTCATTGTCAATTTCTCCAATCCAATTGTAAATAATTTGTGAAAGCCGCCTGGCTTCCCCTTGACTTGTGACAGGGTGTCATGTATGATTGTGACACCCTGTCATATTTCATTCTTGGGGAGGTCTGTTCATGCCTTATCCCACCTTTTTCAACCTGCCGGAGGCCAAGCGGCAGCGTCTCATGGACGCCGTCTGGCAGGAGTTCACCACCGTGTCCTATATGGACGCTTCCATCAACAAGATCATCCAAACCGCCGGAATCTCCCGCGGCAGCTTCTACCAGTATTTTTCCGGCAAGCAGGATGTGTTCGCCTACCTGCTCCAGACCTGCATTCAGTCCGCAAAGGAGATGTTCCTGGCCCAGCTGACCGTCCACGGCAACGACCTGTTCGCGGCCATTCCCGGCGTCTACGATCTGCTTTTGTGGCGCAAAAATCAGGCCAAATGCAACCTGGACCAGACCCGGATCTTCAAGCTGGTCCGCCTGAACACCGAGCTGGATTTCCGGCAGTTTTCCGAGCTGCTGGATTTGGAAGCCCTGGCCCAGGGAACCATGGAGCTGCTGGAATCCACCGGTTATCCGGTGGAAAGCCGGGAGCAGTGCTTCGCGGTGATGCACATGCTGGTGGGAATCGGCCTGTTCGCCCTGACCGACACCATGCGCCATCCGGCCTACGAGGCCCGCAACCGCCAGCTGCTGGAGCGGCAGCTGGACATTATCCGCCTCGGTATCATGAAAGAAGGAACCCCCTCATGCTGAAACTCAAACAAATCACCAAGGTCTACGGTGAAGGCGTCAACCAGGTCCACGCCCTGCGGGGACTGGACATCTGCTTCCGGCCCTGTGAATTCGTGGCCGTTCTGGGCCACTCCGGCTGCGGCAAAACCACCCTCCTGAACATCATCGGCGGTCTGGACCAGTACACCAACGGCGACCTGCTGATCGGCGGCCGCTCCACCAAGGAGTTCAAAGACCGGGACTGGGACGCCTACCGAAACCACTCCATCGGCTTTGTGTTCCAGAGCTACAACCTGATCCCCCACCAGACCGTCCTGGCCAACGTGGAGCTGGCTTTGACCCTCTCAGGCGTCTCGAAAGCGGAACGCCGCCGCCGGGCGAAGGAGGCCCTGGAGCGCGTGGGTCTGGGCGACCAGCTGCACAAGAAGCCCAACCAGATGTCCGGCGGCCAGATGCAGCGGGTGGCCATTGCCCGGGCCCTGGTCAATGACCCGGAAATTCTCCTGGCCGACGAGCCCACCGGCGCGTTGGATTCCGAGACCAGCGTCCAGGTCATGGAGATTCTGAAGGAGGTCTCCCAGGACCGGCTGGTCATCATGGTCACCCACAACCCGGAGCTGGCCCAGCAATACGCCACCCGCACCGTGCATTTGAAGGACGGCCGGATCGTCGGCGATTCCGCCCCCTATGCCGCGGAAGAAGAGGCCGCGGAACCCCGCCGGGAGGCCCGGTACACGGAAGGCAAGCACAAAAAGCCCTCCATGTCCATGGGTACGGCCTTGGGCCTGTCTCTCAACAATCTGATGACCAAAAAGGGCCGCACCATTCTCACAGCCTTCGCCGGGGCCATCGGCATCATCGGCATCGCCCTGATTCTCTCTCTGTCCAACGGCATCCAGACCTACATCGACCAGGTCCAGGAGGACACCCTTTCCTCCTACCCCATCCAGATCGAGGCGGAGACCACCGACATGACGGCGATGATGACCGCCATGATGGGCGCCCACGACGAGGCCCTTGCAGGCCGACCCCACGATGCCCGGGTCTATGCCAGCACGGTCATGTACGACATGATGAACAGCCTCAACTCCGCCGAGGCTCAGACCAACAACCTCCAGCCCTTCCGGGCCTATCTGGACGACCCGGACAGCCCCATCCGGGAACATGTAAGCGCCATTCAGTACACCTATGATCTGAACATGGAGATCTACGCCCAGGATCCGTCGGGAGAGATCGTCAAATCCGACATTCTGGACCTGATCGAGCAAGCCCTCAGCGGCATCTACGGCGAGGGGGCTTCGGGCCTGTCCTCGGCCTATATGAACAACTTGATGGGCTTCGGCTCCATGAACATCTGGGAGGAAATGCTGCCCGGAGAGAACGGCGAGGCCGTCAGTCCCCTGATGCTGGAGCAGTACGACCTGCTCTACGGCCAGTGGCCGGAAGCCTACGACGAAGTGGTCCTGGTGGTCAACGAGCGGAACGAGCTGTCGGACCTGATGCTCTACGCCCTGGGCCTCAAGGATTCTGCCGGGGCGGAGGCCATTGCCGAGGCCGTCATGAAGCAGACGGAGATCGAGACTGAGGAAGACCAGTCCTGGACCTATGAAGAGCTCTGCGGCAAAACCTACAAGCTGCTGCTCCCCTCGGAGTGCTACGAGCTGGATCCGTCCACCGGAACCTACAACGATCTTCGGACCACCGGCGCCGGTCTGGAATTCCTCTACAATTCCGACGCCGCCGGAATCACCCTGAAGGTGGTGGGAATCATCCGGCCCAACGCCGACGCCACGGCCACCATGCTCTCCGGCTCCATGGGCTATACCAGCCTTTTGACGGACTATGTGCTGGACCGGCTGGAGGAACAGCCCATTCTCACCGCCCAGCTGGAGGACCCGGACACCGACGTGCTCACGGGCCTGCCCTTCCCCACGCCGGACGATGCGGAACCGAGCCAGGAAGAAAAGCGGGCCGCCATGCTGGACTATCTTGCAGAACAGGACACGGAGAAAAAAGCCGCCATGTACCTGGACGCAGTCTCCCAGCCCTCGAAGGAATTCCTGGACAACACCGTGAAAGAAGCCATGCAGGACCTGACCCGGGCAGACATCGAGGCCCAGGTGACGGAGGTCTACGCCCAGGAGATGGGCGTGGATGAATCCACGGTCATGGACTATATCTCCGGCATGTCCGACGAGGACCTATTCAGCCGGGTGGAGGAAGCCATCCGGGAGCAGGCCGCGGAGCAGTACAAAGAAACCATGCAGGAGCAGCTGGCCGCGCTGAGCAGCGAGCAGCTGGCCTCCTATCTGGACCTGGGCAGCATCTCCGACGAGGACCTGGCTGCCATCCAGCTTTTGGCCCAGACCCCGGCGGAGCAGCTGGCCATGGCCTTGCAGGCCGGGGAAATCACCGAGGAACAGTTCGCCCTGTCCCAGCTGCCGCCGGAACAGCTGGCGTCCCTACAGTTCAGCGACAGCCAGTACGCCTATCTCTACGACCGCTACATGCCGCCCACGGTGTCCAAGTCCACCTATGAGGACAACCTGGAGCTGCTGGGCTATGTGGACCGGAACACGCCGTCCTCCATCAGCATCTACGCCGCTACCTTCGCAGGGAAGGACGCCATCGCAGACTGTATCACGGCCTACAACGACAGCGCGGAGAATGCCGACGACGAGATCACCTACACCGACTATGTGGCCCTGCTCATGTCCTCCATCACCACCATCATCAACGCCATCTCCTATGTGCTCATCGCCTTTGTGGCCATTTCCCTGGTGGTGTCCTCCATCATGATCAGCATCATCACCTATATCTCCGTGCTGGAGCGGACCAAGGAGATCGGCATTCTCCGGGCCGTGGGCGCGTCCAAGGGCAATATCTCCCAGGTGTTCAACGCCGAGACCCTGATTGAAGGCTTTGTATCCGGCGTGTTGGGCATCGCCGTAACGCTGCTGCTGACCCTGCCCATCAACGCCATCGTCCATCACCTGACCGGCATCCAGAGCCTCAACGCCATCCTGCCCTGGCAGGCCGCGTTGATCCTGATTGCCATCTCCATGGTCCTGACCCTCCTGGCCGGTCTCGTCCCCTCCCGCCTGGCCGCCAAAAAAGACCCGGTGGAGGCATTGAGGACGGAGTAACATTCACAAATTGGGATGTTGATGGACCGCTTTCTGTAGGGCAAGGCCACTGGACGTGCCGCTGTAGGGGGCTGCGTTCCATGACCAACTGCCAAACGGCGCGTCGGGTCGCCGCGCCCTACATAGGCGATACAACACATCGGCAAATCCCAATTTCTGCATAAGGAGACTTTATGGCAAAACTTTACGTTCTCGATCTCCGTCCCTGGCTGGACGGTAAGTGGCGGGAGCTGCTGCCTTTGCTGCCGGAGGCACGGCAGAAAAAAGCCCTGGCCTGCCGCCGGGATGCGGACGGGGCCAGGACGGCCTGTGCCGGGTGGCTGCTGCAATACGCTTTGATTCAGGCTGGCGTGCCGCAGGAGGCCCAGATTTTCACGGAAAATCCCTGGGGCAAGCCGCTGCTGAGGGACCGGGCGGATCTGCACTTCTCTCTGAGCCACAGCGGAACCTGGGCCGTCTGCGCCGTGGGGGCTTCTCCCCTCGGCGTGGACGTGGAGCCGCCCCGGTGTACCATAGCCATGGCCCGGCGGTTCTTCCATCCTTTGGAGATCGAAGCCCTGGAGCGGCTGAAACCGGAAGCACAGCCGGACGCCCTGGGCCGCCTTTGGACTGCCAAGGAGGCCTATCTCAAGGCCCTGGGCCGCGGTCTGACCCAGCCCCTGAACAGCTTCGCCGTCACCCTGACACCGGAGGCCACCCTCCTGGACCGGTCCCCCTACCGCCTCCACGAATACCGGCTGGGAGACTATTTCCTGTGCCTCTGCACCCCAGAGGCCCGGCCGGAGATGGCGCTCCTGTCAAAATAGAAGAACGCACCCTCGCGCCCTTCTGTAGGGGCGGCTATCAGCCGCCCGCACGGGGCGCGAGGGTGCGTTTGTTTTCGTTTATTCTGCGAACAGCGGGGTGGAGAGATACCGGTCGCCGGTGTCGGGCAGCAGGGCCACGATGGTCTTGCCCTTGTTCTCCGGGCGTTTTGCCAGCTCAATAGCCGCCCAGACGGCTGCGCCGGAGGAAATACCCACCAGAACGCCCTCTTCCTTGCCCACGCGTTTTCCGGCGGCAAAGGCGTCCTCATTGGAGACCGTGATGATCTCGTCATAGACCTTGGTGTTCAGCACGTCAGGCACAAAGCCTGCGCCGATGCCCTGAATCTTGTGGGAGCCGGGCGTGCCCTTGGACAGCACGGGGGAACCGGCAGGCTCCACGGCCACCACTTTGACGTCGGGATTCCGCGATTTCAGATACTCACCCACGCCGGTGACGGTACCGCCGGTGCCGACGCCCGCCACAAAAATGTCCACTTTTCCGTCGGTATCCTCCCAGATCTCCGGGCCGGTGGTGGCGCGGTGGGCGGCGGGGTTGGCCGGGTTCACAAACTGGCCGGGGATGAAACCGCCGGGAATCTCTTTGGCCAGCTCGTCGGCCTTGGCAATGGCGCCCTTCATGCCCTTGGCGCCCTCGGTCAGGACCAGCTCCGCACCGTAGGCCTTCATCAGCTGGCGGCGCTCCACGCTCATGGTCTCGGGCATGACGATGATGATCCGATAGCCCCGGGCGGCAGCCACGGCGGCCAGGCCGATGCCGGTGTTGCCGGAGGTGGGCTCAATGATCACAGAGCCGGGCTTCAGCAGGCCCTTGGCCTCGGCGTCGTCGATCATGGCCTTGGCGATGCGGTCCTTGACGGAACCGGCCGGGTTGAAATATTCCAGCTTGCCCAGGACCTTGGCCTCCAGGCCGTCGTTCTTTTCAATGTGCGTCAACTCCAACAGGGGGGTCTTGCCGATCAGCTGATCCGCGGATGTATAAACTCTACTCATACTCAATTCCTCCAAATAATTTGAGATTTGTTTTATTCAGAATGTCAGAAGCGCCGTTTGCCGCGGCAACATCGTTTGCGCTGCACCATTTGTATCATCTTTACCAACCTTTCAAGTAGGTATATAGGGATTATAGCCCCACTCGTACCATTTGTCAATAGGGATTTTTGAAATAATCATTGAATTCCCATTTACCATGCGTTATAATAGGTAAAAGGAAGTGAGGAACAAGCCTATGATGATTTCAACCAGAGGACGATACGCATTGCGGGTCCTGATCGATATGGCCGAGCACCAGGCGGAGGAATTTGTGCCGCTGAAGGAAATCGCGGAACGGCAGGAGATTTCCGAGAAGTATTTGGAGAGCATCGTCAAGACCCTGGTCAAGGGCGGCGTTTTGACGGGGCTCCGGGGCAAAGGCGGCGGCTACCGGCTGAGCAAACCGCCGGAGCAGTTTACCGTAGGCAGCATTCTCCGGCTGACCGAAGGGTCCCTGGCCCCGGTGGCCTGCCTGGAGCAGGACGCGGCCCCCTGCACCCGCGTGACCCGCTGCCGCACCCTGCCCCTGTGGAAAGGGCTGGACCAGGTCATCAACGATTATCTGGACCGGTTCACCATCGCCGATCTGATGCAGGTGGACAATCCGGGAGACGACTATGTAATCTGAAAAAACGAAAGCGCCCTCGTGCTCCATGCGGGCGGCTGATAGCCGCCCCTACAGGGAACACGGGGGGCGCTTCGATATTTATACTTTTCCTTCGCCTCTGATGCCGGTCAGATCCTTGACCACCTCACCGGCGATGATCAGGCCGGCCACCGGGGGGACAAAGGCGTTGCTGCCGGGGACCTGGCGGCGGACCGTACACTTCCGCTCCGTGCCCGGCGGGCAGATGCAGTTGGTCTTGCAGCTGATGGCCATGTCCTCAATGGGCGTCATGGCGGCCTCCTTGGAATAGACCACCTTCAGCTTTTTGATGCCGCGCTTCTTCAATTCATGGCGCATGACCCGGGCCAGGGGACACACGGACGTCTCGTAGATGTCCGCCACCTCGAAGGCCGTCGGGTCCATTTTATTGCCCGCGCCCATGGAGCTGATGATGGGCACTCCGGCCCGGTCTGCCTGCATCACCAGCTCCAGCTTTCCCTTGACCGTGTCGATGGCGTCCACCACATAGTCGTACTGGGTAAAATCGAACTGGTCCGCGGTCTCGGGCGGACCACGGCCTTGGGATTGATGTCCAAAATCCGCTGTTCCGCCACGTCCACCTTGTACTGCGCCACGGTCTTCCGGGTGGCGAGAATTTGCCGGTTGATGTTGGTCAAGCACACCCGGTCGTCGTCGATCAGGTCCAGGGCGCCGACGCCGCTGCGGGCCAGGGCCTCCACCGTGTATCCGCCCACGCCGCCGATTCCAAACACGGCCACCCGGGCGTTTTGCAGCCGCTCCATGCCTTCATGGCCCAGCAGCAGCTCGGTTCTCGAAAATTGACTCAGCATTGAATTGATCTGTTCCTTCCTTATCATAAAATGCGCGGCCATTGGGCGTGCCGCTTAAAAATCGGGCGCACGACCGCAAGGGTCGCCCCTATTGTCAATTGTCAATGATCAATTGTCCATTCATTCCGAGACGTCTGCCAGAAATACCTTCATCTGGCCGCCGCAGACCATGCCCTCTTCTTCTGCCACGTCGTTGCTCATGTTCACGGTGACGCAGCGGGTCTGGCCGGTGCCGATGAGCTTGTAGGCATCCAGCAGCACCGCGCTTTCTCCGCAGCCGCCGCCGATGGTGCCCACGGCGTGGTAGTTCCGGTCCACGACCATCATGGCCCCGGATTTCACCGGCGTGGAGCCGCGGGTCTCACAGACCACCATGACGGTCTTGGGCGTCTCATCGCAGGCCAGGAATTCCAGCAGCTTGATATCCATGTCCTCCTGGGTCAGGATGGACTGCTTGGAGCGGGGGTCCACATCCTGCCGTCTGGTCTGAATCAGCTCCGCCGCAATGGAAATGGCGATCTCCGGCACGGTCAGGGCCCCGATGGAAAGTCCGATGGGGGAATGAATTCGGTGCAGGGTCTCCCCGGAGAAGCCCTCGTCCTCCAGCATCTGAAACAGGGCGGCCACCCGCCGCTTGGAGCCGATCATGCCCAGGTATCTGGGAAACGGCCCCGGCATAATGGCCCGCAATCGGTCGGCGTCACAGCGGTGGCCCCGGGTCACCACGGCCACATAGTCGTTTTCGTTGATGTGCAGCCGCTCAATGGCTTTCGCAAAATCGTCGCACAAAACTGCCTCCGCCTGCGGAAACAGGGTCCGGTTGGCGAAGGATGGCCGGTCGTCCACCGCCGTCACGGAAAAGCCAAGTCCGGCGGCATAGCCGCAGACGGCCTGGGACACATGGCCGCAGCCCAGCAGAATCAGCCGCTCCCGGGGCCGGAAATTCCGGTAATACCGGGTTCCCTCGGCCTCCAATTCCAGTGTGGCCGGGGCGCCGCTCTGGACCGCTTCCCAGATTTTCTTCCATTCCTCCCGCATCCGCACACCATCCTTTCACTGCAACGCACTATGTTTATTGGTATATCGTAACACGTCCCAGCCGGTTTGTCAATGAACCGGGAACCCAGTACAAAATGCCAAATCCGGCAATCCCGCGCTTGACAGGAGGAAAATTTTTGTTTATCATAGGAACGTAAATAAAATAGTGTGAACCGTATGATGGATCTGGGAGAGATCGCGAAAGCGGCGCCGAAGGGGCAGTTGCAGTAAACTCTCAGGCAAAGGAACTGGGTCCAGATGGTCCTCCGGAAAGTCCCAAACCATGGGACACCGACGAAGCAATCCCGCCTGGCGGGAGAATCTTTCAGGTAAGCAAACGGAGTGCGTCTTTCTGGGCGCACTCCGTTTTATTTTTTTACTTAAACACTTAATCTGAAATCCGAAAACAATGTATTAGGAGGCGGTTTCTTTGAGCGAATTGAAACGTACCATTCTCCATGACGTCCATGTGGAGCTGGGGGCCACCATGGTGGACTTCGGCGGTTGGGACATGCCCATCCAGTATCCCAGCGGCATCGTGGAGGAGCACCTGTACACCCGGAACTTCTGCAGCCTGTTTGATGTGTCCCACATGGGCCGGCTGGTGATCTCCGGTCCGGATCAGGTGGCATTTCTGCAGCATGTCCTCTCCAGCAACGTGCTTGCCCTGGATCTGAACCAGGCCCAGTACTGCATCATTCCCAACGAGACCGGCGGCGCTGTGGACGACGCGTATCTGTACCGGTTTGAAGAGGGCAATTACTTCCTGGTCATCAACGCGGCCAACATCGACAAGGACCTGGCCCATCTGGAAGCCGTGGCCAAGGATTACGACGTGACCATTGAGAACATCAGCGACAAGCTGGCCGCCATCGCCGTCCAGGGTCCCAAGTCCAAGGACCTGCTTATCTCCATGCTGAACGGCGCGCAGCCCACGGCGGAGCCCGTCCGGAACGCTCTGAGCACCCAGACCATCGACGGCCGCACCGTCCGTCTGGCCAAGACCGGCTATACCGGCGAGCCTCTGGGCTATGAAATGTATGTGCCCTCCGAAGACGCGGCCTATTTCTGGAAGCGTCTGATGGACCTGGGCGCCCGCCCCGCCGGTCTCGGCGCCCGCGACACCCTGCGTCTGGAAGCCGGTCTGCCCCTCTACGGCCATGAGATGGGCATCAACAAGTACGGCGAGGACACCCAGATCTTTGCCGTGCCCCTGGCGAAATTCGCCGTCAGCTTCGCCCCGGCCAAGGGCGACTTCATCGGCCGCGCGCCCCTGGAGAAGCAGGCTGCCGCCTTCCGGGAGATCATGAACCGGGACTTCAGCCATATCGCCGACCTGCCCTATAAGATCCGTCCCATCGCTCTGCTGGAGCGCGGCGTTCTCCGCGCCGGCTTCCCCGTGTACCGCAATGGCGAAGAAGTGGGCTATGTGACCTCCGGCACCATGGTGCCCTACTTTACCACCGAGGGCGAGGGCCTGGACACCACCATCCTCGACGAGAAGTCCCGCCGCTCCATCGGTCTGGCTTATTTGAAGAGCGACCTGCTGGACGACGACCATGTACAGATCGACATCCGCGGCAAGCGCATGGACGCGGTCGTGGTTCCCTATCATATGCGCAACGATGCGCCTCCCTTCGCCCGTCCCATTCTGTGGCGGCCTGAGGAAGAGGACGCCGCCGCCCCTGCCGAGAACTACGCCGCCAAGGCCCAGGAGCTGCTGGCCAAGGCCGCCGAAAACCACACCTGGCGGCAGCGGGACTGCATCAACCTGATTCCCTCCGAGATGACCCCCTCCCCCGCCGTGCGTCTGCTGTGCGCCGCCGATCCCGCCGGCCGCTACGCCGAGCACAAGAAGGTCAAGGCCTTCTATGACAGCGAGGTCTTCTACTATCAGGGCACCAAGTTCATCGACTATGTGGAGCAGCTGCTCTCCGCCGAGATGGCCAAGTACCTGGGCTGCACCGAGGCCGAGACCCGCGTGCTGTCCGGCCAGATGTCCAACATGGCCGTGTTCTCCGCTTTGATGGACTTCAAGAACCGCGTGGACCGCAAGCGCAACCCCGTCCGCCTGGGCTACATCCTCAACAACCACATCATCCGCGGCGGCCACCTGAGCGCCCAGCCCATGGGCGCCCTCCATGACTACGTGGCCGTGGATCCCGTCACCGAGAAGCCCATGGTCGTCAACTTCCCCGTCTGCGCCGACGATCCCTACCGCATCGACGTGGAGGCCACCAAGACCGTCATCGACCAGTACAAGCCCGAGCTGATCATCTTCGGCAAGTCCATGGTCCTGCGGAAGGAGCCTGTGGCCGAGATCCGCCAGTTTGTAGACGAGCAGAACATCCCCACTACCATCATGTATGATATGGCCCACGTCCTGGGTCTGGTGGGCAAGCACTTCCAGGAGCCCTTCAAAGAGGGTGCGGAGATTGTAACCGGCTCCACCCACAAGACCTTCTTCGGTCCCCAGCGCGGCGTCATCGGCGTCAACTGGAAGAAGGAAGACCTGAAGTACGGCCTGTGGGAGACCATCGAGACCCGCACCTTCCCCGGCAGCGTCTCCAACCACCATCTGGGCACTCTGGTGGGCCAGCTGATGGCGGCCTACGAGATGAACTGCTTCAAGGACGAGTATCAGAGCGCCGTCATCCGCAATGCCAAGTCCTTCGCCCAGAGCCTGAAGGAAGCCGGTCTGGATGTGGCGGGCGATCCCAGCATGGGCTACACCGAGACCCATCAGGTCATCGCCAGCGTCGGCTACGGCTGCGGCCCCGAGGTGGCCGAGCGTCTGGAGCGGAACAACATCATCGTCAACTATCAGGCCACGCCCAATGAAGAAGGCTTCACCGCCTCCGGCGCCCTGCGCATGGGCGTTTCCGAGATGACCCGCTTCGGCTTCGGTCCCGACGAGTTCCGCACCCTGGCCAACCTGATCGCCGACTGCGTCCTGCACGGCAAAGAAGTGGGCGAAGAAGTCAAGGCCCTCCGCGCCAACTTCACCGAGCCGCGCTACTGCTTCACCGACAAGGAACTGGACGGCGCATTGGAGCAGCTTTCCAAGGTCCTGGGCCTGTAAGAAACACACACTGGGAAATACGCCGAAAACCGCATATCAAGCACCAGACCACTGTAGGGCGCGGCGACCCGACGCGCCGTTTGGCAGCCGGTCACGGGACGCAGCTGCCTCCATGCGGCACGTCCAGTGGCCGTGCCCTACAGGGAGCTGGCACGGCAAAGCGACACATGCATGATCAATTATCCATTCTCAATTATCAATTAATATGGAGGTACTTATTATGAACATCCCTGCCGAATTGAAGTACAGCAAGTCTCATGAGTGGGTCAAGGAGCTGGAGGACGGCTCCGTCCTGGTCGGCATCACCGACTATGCCCAGGACGCTTTGGGCGACCTGGTCTTCATCACCCTGCCCGTGGTCGGCGACGCCACCACCGCCGAGGAATCCTTCTGCGACGTGGAGTCTATCAAGGCCGTCTCCGACGTCATCTGCCCCGTGTCCGGCACCATCGCCGAGGTCAACGAGGGTCTGGCCGACGAGCCCGAGAAGCTGAACTCCGAGCCCTACGAAGCCTGGATCGCCAAGATCGAGAACATCACCGACAAGGGCGAACTGCTGTCCGCCGACGAGTACGCTGCGTTCCTGGAAACCTGTGAGGAGGCCTGAGTATGGGCCGTTATGTACCCATCACGCCTTCTGAAGAGAGGGAGATGCTGTCGGCCATCGGCGTCGACAGCCTGGAGGCGTTGTACGAAAGCGTCCCCCATGACATGCTGCTGAAGGACGGCGACCTGGACCTGCCCGCCGGTAAGTGCGAGCTGGAGGTCCGGGCAGACGTCACCAATCTGGCAGAGCAGAACACCCGCTTCCGCACGGTGCTGCGGGGCGCGGGCGCGTACCGGCATTTCATCCCCGCCGCCGTGGGCAGCGTGGTACGCCGGGAAGAGCTGGTCACGGCCTACACGCCTTACCAGCCCGAGATCAGCCAGGGCATTCTGCAGTCCATCTTTGAGTATCAGACCATGATCTGCCAGCTGACCGGCATGGACGTGTCCAACGCCTCGGTCTACGACGGCGCCACCGCCGCCGCTGAGGCCACGGCCATGTGCAAGGACCGCAAGCGGGTAAAGGTCTATGTGTCTGCCTGCGTCCATCCCCAGGTGCTGGAAGTGGTCAAGACCTATTCCTTCGGCTCCAACACGGACGTCATCGTGGTGCCCGCCAAGGACGGCCGTACCGACGCCGAGGCCCTGACCGGCCTGCTGGGCGCTGACGCCGCCTGCTTCCTGCTGCAGCAGCCCAACTACTTCGGCCAGGTGGAAAACGCGGAGGCCCTGGGCGCCATCGCCCACGCCGCCGGCGCCAAGTTCATCATGAGCGTCAATCCCATCGCCGCCGCCCTGCTGCCCACGCCCGCCGAGTGCGGCGCGGACGTGGCTGTGGGCGAGGGCCAGCCTCTCGGCATGCCCCTGTCCTTCGGCGGTCCCTACCTGGGCTTTATGGCCGCCACCAACGCCATGCTGCGGAAGCTGCCCGGCCGCATCGTCGGCCAGACCGAGGACCGGGAAGGCCGCCGGGGTTACGTTCTGACTCTGTCCGCCCGGGAGCAGCACATCCGCCGCGAGAAGGCGTCCTCCAACATCTGCTCCAACGAAGCCCTCTGCGCCCTGACCGCCGCCGTCTACATGGCCGCCATGGGTCCCGACGGCATGGAGCAGGCCGCCAGCCTGTGCACCTCCAAGGCCCACTATCTGGCTTCTCAGCTCCAGAGCGAGGCCAAGCTGCCCCTGCTCTATGAAGGCGAGTTCTTCCATGAGTTTGTCACCGCCTGCAAGCCCGAAACCGCCCAGGCCATTCTTGACGCCTTGGAGGCCAAGGGAATCCTCGGCGGCCAGCCCGTGGAAGGCGGCCTGCTGTGGTGCGCCACGGAGCTTGTGACCAAAACGGAAATGGATCAAGCCATTTCCATCGTCAAGGAGGTGTGCGGTCAATGAAGCTGATTTTTGAACAGGGCGGAGCAGGCCACTGCCTGTCTCTGCTGCCCGAGTGCGACGTGCCCGTGGTCCGTCCCTCCAAGGTCCGCGCCGAAAAGGCTCCGCTGCCCCAGGTCAGTGAGACCGAGCTGGTCCGTCACTACCGGACCCTTTCCAAGCAGGTCTACGGCGTCAACGACGGCGTCTATCCCCTGGGCTCCTGCACCATGAAATACAATCCCAAGATCAATGAGGACATGGCCGCTCTGCCTGGCTTCACCGACGTCCATCCCCTGCAGCCGGATCACACGGTTCAGGGCTGCCTGGGCGTGCTGAAGGAGGCGGAGACCGCCCTGTGCAGCATCACCGGCATGGACCGCATGACCATGCAGCCCGCCGCCGGCGCCCACGGCGAATTCACCGGCCTGCTGCTGATCAAGGCCTATCACCGCAGCCGCGGCGATGCGGCCCGCACCAAGATCATCGTGCCCGACTCCGCCCACGGCACCAACCCGGCCTCCGCGGCCATGGCTGGCTTCACCGTGGTGAACATCCCCTCCGGCCCCGACGGCTGCGTGGATGTGGAGGCCCTGCGGAAGGCTGTCGGCCCCGATACCGCCGGTCTGATGCTGACCAACCCCAACACCGTGGGTATCTTCGACAAAAACATTCTGGAGATCACCGAGATCGTCCACGCCGCCGGCGGCCAGTGCTACTATGACGGCGCCAACCTGAATGCGGTCATGGGCGTGGTCCGGCCCGGCGACATGGGCTTCGACGTGATCCACCTGAACCTGCACAAGACCTTCTCCACGCCTCACGGCGGCGGCGGTCCCGGCTCCGGCCCCGTGGGCTGCAAGGCCCATCTGGCCCAGTTCCTGCCCGGCCCCGTGGTGGAGGCCGCCGGAGACGGCAGCCTGTCTCTGGTCCAGCCCGAACAGTCCATCGGCCGCGTCCGCACCTTCCAGGGCAACTTCCTGGTGGCGGTCCGCGCCCTGTGCTACCTGAAGACCCTGGGCCGCGAGGGCATTCCCGATGCCTCCAAGCACGCCGTGCTCAACGCCAACTACCTCATGCACCTGATGAAGGCCGACTACGACATGGCCTATGACGTAACCTGCATGCACGAATTTGTCATGGACCTGGGCCACATGAAGCACGAGACCGGCGTCAGCGCCATGGACATCGCCAAGGGTCTGCTGGATCTGGGCATCCATCCGCCCACGATGTACTTCCCCCTGATCGTCCACGAGGCTTTGATGGTGGAGCCCACGGAGACCGAGTCCAAGGAGACCCTGGAGGAAGTGGCCGCCATCTTCCATCAGCTGGCTGTCACCGCTCACACGGATCCTGAGGCACTGCACAACGCCCCCTCCAAGACCCCGGTGAGCCGCCTGGATGAGGTCGCCGCCGCGCGGCATCCCATCCTTCGCTGGTCCTAATCCCATGTATTCAAGGCCACAGCGGCTCCGCTGCTGTGGCCTTTTCCATGTTCCCACGGCGAAGCAAGGTAAAATACAAATTCAGATGCAAAAAATGTCCGATATTTTCTGGTAGAATCCGTTAAAATAACAGCAGCGAAAGAGATTGCTGTGATGGCGTATATTCATTTGACGCTGCACCCTCGTGCCCCCTCTATAGGGGCCTGGCTGTCCGAAGGGCAGACTGGGGGTTACTGCAAATTTGCAATTGTATCGTTGATTGGTAAAATTGCTTGTCGGTTCAACCCCCCAGCTGCGCTTCGCGCAGCAGCCCCCTATGGAGGGAGCACAAGGGCTTTGCGGCGATTCATCAAATCCCCAGTTCCCCGGTTGCGGACGGAAGCTGGCAGTGAAAAGAGAAGCCCTGATAGAAGCAGGAGGAAACAATGGCGATCGAAGTAAAAAGTGAAATTGGAACGCTGAAAAAGGTCATGCTCCACCGACCGGCAAAGGAACTGGAGCATCTGGTTCCGGGCGAACTGGAACGGCTTTTATTCGACGACATCCCCTATCTCAAAACAGCGCAGCAGGAGCACGACACCTTTGCGGACATTCTCAAAGGCTGCGGCGTGGAAGTCGTGTATCTGGAGGATCTGATGGCGGAGACGCTCCGCGCCTGCCCGGAGCTGAAGCAGCAGTTCGTGCAGCAGTTCATCGCCGAAGGCGGCAACACCGCCCAGCGGTTCCAGGAGCAGCTCCAGGAGCTTCTTCTGGGAATTAGCGACGAGCGGGAGCTGGTCCTGAAGACCATGGCCGGCGTGTTCGCCGACGAGATTCCCCTGCATGCCTCCAGTCCCCTGGTGGACATGGTCCAACGCCGGTCCCGGTTCGTCCTGGATCCCATCCCGAATCTGTACTTCACCCGCGACCCCTTCGCCTGCATCGGCAACGGCGTCAGCCTGAACCGGATGTACTCCAAGACCCGCTGCCGGGAGACCATCTTCGGAAAATACATTCTGGAGAATCACCCGGATTTCAAGGGCAAGGTCCCCTTGTACTACAGACGGGAGTACCCCTTCAGCGTGGAGGGCGGCGATATTCTGAACCTGAGCAGCCGCGTGCTGGCGGTGGGCATTTCCCAGCGGACCACGCCGGAGGGCATCGAGCAGCTGGCCCAGAACATTTTCGCCGATCCAGATTGCGAGATCGACACCATTCTGGCCCTGGACATTCCCAGCATCCGGGCCTTCATGCATCTGGACACGGTGCTGACCCAGATCGACTATGACAAATTCACCATCCATCCCGGCATTCTCGGTTCCCTGCAGGTCTATGAGATCCAGCCGGGACGAGAGCCCGGTGAGCTGTCCGTCCATGCCCTGGACGATCCGCTGCCCCGGATTTTGGAGGCGCGGCTGGGCGTGGACCAGGTGACCCTGATCCGCTGCGGCGGCGCGGACCAGATCGCCTCCGAGCGGGAGCAGTGGAACGACGGCTCCAACACCCTCTGCGTAGCCCCCGGCACCGTCATCGTATACGACCGGAACTATATCACCAACGGAATCCTGCGGGATTACGGCGTCCGGGTCCTGGAAATGCCCAGCTCCGAGCTGTCCCGTGGCCGCGGCGGTCCCCGCTGCATGAGCATGCCGCTGGTGAGAGAAGCAATATAGGTAAAAATCAAATCATCCCCGAAGGGGATGCCTCCATTGTCCATTGTCAATTGTCAATTCAAATACGAATATACAAACAGAGAAGAGGAGAATGTGTTATGCCTGTCAACATTCGAGGAAGAAATTATCTGAAGCTGCTGGACTACACCCCGGAAGAAATCCGTTACCTGCTGGATGTGGCAAAGCAGTTTAAGGCCATGAAGCGCAACGGCGTTCCCCACCGGTATCTGGAGGGTAAGAACATCGTGCTGCTGTTTGAGAAGACCT
Organism: uncultured Clostridia bacterium; assembly: GCA_945918815.1. GTDB lineage: Bacteria > Bacillota > Clostridia > Oscillospirales > Oscillospiraceae > Avoscillospira. The sequence goes on along the minus strand of CAMEIU010000001.1, from coordinate 4,036 downwards.
CCACCCGCACCCGCTGCTCCTTTGAAGTGGCCGGCCGCGACCTGGGCATGGGCGTCACCTACCTGGATCCGGGCAGCAGCCAGATGGGCAAGAAGGAAAGCATCGCCGACACCGCCCGGGTCCTGGGCCGGATGTACGACGGCATCGAATACCGCGGCTTCGACCAGAAGATCGTGGAAGAGCTGGCCGCCTATGCCGGCGTGCCCGTCTGGAACGGCCTGACCGATCAGTTCCATCCCACCCAGATGCTGGCCGACCTGCTGACCCTGGAGGAGAAGTTCGGCTATCTCAAGGGCCTGAACTTCACCTACTTCGGCGACGCCCGGAACAACATGGGCAACTCTCTGATGGTCGCCTGCGCCAAGATGGGCGTCAACTTCACCGCCTGCGCCCCCAAGGAGCTGTTCCCCGCGGAAGAGCTGGTCCAGGAAGCCAAGAAGATCGCCGCCGAGAACGGCTGCACCATCCGCCTGACCGAGGACGTGGACGAGGGCGCTCGGGACGCCGACGCCATCTACACCGACATCTGGGTCTCCATGGGCGAGCCCGACTCCGTGTGGGAGACCCGAATCAAGCTCCTCCGGAAGTATCAGGTCAACGCCGCCGTCATGGCGAAGACCAAGCCCACCGCCATCTTTATGCACTGCCTGCCCTCCTTCCACGACACCAAGACCACCATCGGCGCCCAGATCGCCGAGAAGTTCGGCATCACCGAGATGGAAGTCACCGACGAGGTCTTCGAATCCAAGCAGTCCGTGGTCTTTGACGAGGCCGAAAACAGAATGCACACCATCAAAGCCGTCATCTACGCGACTTTGTGCTGAAAAATTAAAAGGAGGAGCCCGCTATGTCCTTCGCAATGCCAAAATATCACCATCCCGATTTCACCCAGCCCCAGTTTGTCAACGCCCCTGACGCCAAGTACGCCGTGGCCGAAAAGGACGGCGTCGCCCCGGAATACTATCACAGCACCTCCATGTACCCGGAGTATTTCAAGATCAACGGCAAGTGGACCCTGGCGGAGGAGAGCCGCATGGACTCCAGTGTGGTCCTGTGCGACGACGGCCATCTGGAGGTCGTGGAGAACCGCAACCTCAAAAAGGGTGACAAAGTCATCCTGGGCCGCACGGAGAAATGTGAGGAAGGCATCTATATGCACTGCACCGGCTTCTGCGAGGACGACAAAGCGCTGGACGACCAGTTCGTCTTCCGGCAGGGCCGCAGCCGCGAAACCTCCTATGCCCGGGATTACGACCGGCTGTTCGAGCTTCTGAAGCACGAGCGGGAGCACGGCAACATTCTCTGGGTCATGGGCCCGGCCTTCGCCTTTGACGCCGACGCCAGAAGAGCCATGCAGGCCCTGGTGGAGAACGGCTACGCCCACGGCCTGCTGGCGGGCAACGCCCTGGCCACCCACGATCTGGAGGGCGCGCTGCTGCACACCGCTTTGGGTCAGGACATCTACACCCAGAAGTCCCAGCCCAACGGCCACTACAACCATCTGGACGTCATCAACAAGGTCCGCCGTAGCGGCTCCATTCCCCAGTTCATCGAGGACTACAACATCGACAACGGCATCATCTACAGCTGCGTCAAGCACAACGTCCCCTTTGTTCTGACCAGCTCCATCCGGGACGACGGCCCCCTGCCCGAGGTCATCGCCGACGCCTATGAAGGCCAGAGCAAAATGCGCGGCCTGGTGAAGAAATGCACCACCGTCATCTGCCTGGCCACCATGCTCCACACCATCGCCACCGGCAACATGACCCCGTCCTTCCGCGTCATGCCCGACGGTGAGATCCGCCCGGTGTTCCTGTACGCCGTGGACGCCGACGAGTTCGTGGTCAACAAGCTGCTGGACCGCGGCAGCCTCTCCGCCACCACCGTGGTCGCCAACGTCCAGGACTTCATCACCCTGGTCGCCCGGGGCGTAGGATTGATGAAATAAGATTATCTTACAAAAAGGGGGCTGTTAAGAAAGTCTGTCATTGCGAGCCGGTGCGCACACCGGCGTGGCAATCCGTTCCTTTTTTGACCGCAATTTTGACGCTTTTCCATCAAAAAGTTTGCGGTGAAAACGGGAACGCAGACTTTCTTAACAGCCCCCTTTTCTGTTGGACGACGGCTCCCACAGCCCGGAGAATCGGGATTTGTCTGTATGATGTATTGGCGCGGGAGCGTCCCAAAAGCCTTCCCCTTGAGGGGAAGGCTTTTGGGACGCTCCCGCGCCAGTGCAACAACTAGACAAATCCCAATTTTTCTTCCTCTTTATGATCACAGCTTTGGACTCTGTAGGGTGATCTTCCTTCGGAATTCTCTGGCGCTCATGCCGCGGAAGCGCATGAAGTTGCGGCTGAAGGTTTTGAGGTTGTTGTAGCCCATCTCGAAGGCGATGTCCATGATGGGGTGCTCGGTGGTTTTCAGCAGGACGCAGGCCCGGTTGATGCGGAGATAGTTGAGGAAATCCGTGAAGTCCTTCTCCACCTGGTAGAGCAAAATCTGGTGCAGCTCCTTCTGGGAGATCTGGAACCGGGCGGCCACGGACTGGGGCGTCAGGGGCTCGGTGCAGTTGCGGTAGATGTAGTCGATGAGCTCGTAGGCGTTCCGGTCCTCCCGGATGTTGCAGAGGATGCCCACATTCTGGTAGGTCCTCCGGTACTCCTGGGCCGTCATGCCCATTTTGGCGGAGAAGACCTTGCTGATGTGGGCGCTGTCCACAAAGCCCAGTATCCCAGCCAGCTCCTGGATGGTCAGGTCCGTATAGATGAGATAGTTCAGCGTCTTGCCGATGCGCATTTCATTGAGCAGGTCGAAAAAGGACAGACCGGTGGTCTGCTGGATGTAGGCGCTGATGGTAGACTCGCTCATGAAGAACAGCTTGCTGAGCCGGGACAGGGTCAGCTTTTCGCTGAGGTGGTTGTACATATAGTGGAGGACGTCGCTCTTCTGAATGGAGGCCGGAACGCCGGGTGACGCCTGTCCGGCGCGGTAGTACAGGGTGATCAGCTCGATCATCTTGCTGATCAGGAAGGGATAGTGCAGCTGATCCGTTTCGCCCCGGTGCGCCGGGAGAGAGTCGAGACCGGCCTCCTCCCGGATCTGCTCAAACAGCTGCTTGGCCTGCCGGGCCTGGGCTTCGCTGCAATCGACCACCGGCAGCTTGCCCAGCTCCTCCATCAACCGGAAGGACCGGTTGTCCACGGTACAGAAGGTCTTGAGAATGGAGTTCATGTTGTCGAAGGAGTAGGCCAGGAAATAGATGTGGATGGGCTCCTCCACCTGGACGATGTCGGAAATCTGCCAGGGCAGAATGGACACCAGGGTCCCGGGCGTCAGGGGATATTCCCGGTCCTGGAGCTTCAGGGTGCCGCGGCCGCTGAGGATATACCAGAAGCGGGCCATGGGGTGAATCAGGGGCGTGGTGGGCTCCTCGATCACATCCACATCCAGACTGCATATTTTGTTGTAGTCCGTCTCGGAACAGTGGAAGGTCTGGGTCGGAACAAATTTCTCCATGGCCGTCTCACTCCCAGCTGTCCAGCAGCTTTTCCAGCAGCTCGCAGAGGGTCGCCTGCTCCGCCTCCGTCAGGGCGCCGTAAGTCCGGCCCCGGGTGGCATGGCCGTGGGCGCGGAACTGCTCCACATCGGCCCGGCCCGCCTCCGTCAGGGTCAGCAGGATCTTCCGCTTGTCCACGGGGTCCTTCTCCCGCAGCAGCAGCCCCTTCCGCTCCAGCTTGGATGCCAGTTCGCTCATGGACCCGGGCTGAATTTCCAGCTTGTCCTGCAGGACCTTCTGGGTCATGGGCCCGTTCAGGTACAGAATTTTCAGAATCCGCCCCTGGGTCCGCTGCTCACCGCCCCGGAGCTTCTGCCCGCACCGGAGCAGCAATACGCTCAGCTTCTCCGCACCGTTCCATTCCGTCATTTTCTCACATCCATTTTTCTGTCGTATATTTCAAAATATTCTTACCGGCATAGGGCAATTGGGATTTGTTGATGTACCGCTTTTTGTAGGGCACGGCCACTGGACGTGCCG